>DAMAVY010000131.1:0-7914 GCA_032077725.1 Clostridium sp.
ATTAAAGGTTTTAGAAGATAGAAAGGTATTCTTGGATAGTGCTTATTACAGTGCTGAAGATCCAAACATGCCTTCATATATAAAAGAAATTTTTGAAGAGGGTCTTCCTGCGGATTTTAGGTTAATTGGAGCAACTACAAGGAGCCCTGAAGATATAATACCAGCAATAAGATCTAGATGTGTAGAAATATTTTTTAGAGCATTAGATGAAGATGAAGTGGAAACAATTGCTAAAAACGCTGCAAGAAAAATTGGTATAGCAATCGATGAAGACGCTGCAAAACTTGTAGGTATATATGCTAGTAATGGTAGAGATGCAGTAAACTTAATTCAATTGGCTTGTGGTATTGTAATAACTGAAAATAGAGATACTGTGGGAATAAAAGAAGTGCAGTGGATAATAGAAAATGGGCAATATTCTCCAAGGCCTAATAAAAAGATTTGTTCTAAGCCAAAGGTTGGTTATGTAAATGGTCTTGCAGTATATGGTTCTAACACAGGATCAGTTATGGAGATTGAAGCAACTGCAATGAAAACAAAAGACAGAGATGGAAGTGTTAAAATTACAGGAATAATCGAAGAGGAAGAAATTGGAGATAGGGGAAGAAAGTTAAGAAGAAAAAGTACAGCTAGAAATTCTATTGAGAATGTAATTACAGTATTAGAAAGATTCTATAATGTTGATATTAAGAAATATGATATTCATATAAACTTTCCAGGCGGAATGCCAGTGGATGGTCCTTCTGCAGGGATAAGTATGACCACAGCAATATATAGTGCAATTACAGGGAGAAGCGTAGATAATAAAATAGCTATGACTGGTGAAATATCAATTCATGGAGAAGTTAAGCCCGTTGGTGGAGTGACAGCTAAAATCACGGGTGCCATAAAAGCAGGTGTAACAAAGGTATTAATACCCATGGAAAACTGGCAAGATATATATAAGGAATATGAAAATATTAAAGTAATACCTGTGAGTAATATAAAAGAAGTTATAGATATTTCAATAATAAAAGAACAATTTCTTCATATAAGTGTAGATAAGAATGAAGAAGACTATGAACTGAGAGAATCACCAAAATTGGATGCATAATAAAATCCCTATGGTAGCTACAATATGTAGAACTTTCATAGGGCTTATTTATATATGGAGTATTTTAGAAATTATATCAATATCATTTGAATATACATAAATTGGGGTATTTGAAACATTTTAACGTTGAGTTAATATTATTATTTATATATTTAAAATTATCATTTATATATTTGAAATATTAAATGTTTATAGGTATAATATATACTAGCCCTATAATTAATTGGAAATGGATAATTTGTAATAATTGAGAATTGAGAGTATTAACAAATTGAAAATTGAAAGTTAAAATTCAAAATAAATGAAAGTTGAGAATTTCAAAATTAAGTATTGATAATTATTGAATTTTGCGATGCAAAATTAATTGACTATAAGAAGGAATTTATGAGATATAACAGAAATGAGGAGATAGTATGGATAACACAATAACAAAGCTTCCATTAATTCCACTTAGGGGAATAAGCATTTTTCCACACATGGCTTTGAATTTTGATATAGGAAGAGAAAAATCTATCGAAGCAATTAATATAGCTATGGATGATAATCAAAAGATATTTGTTGTAAGTCAAAGAGATGCTGCAATAGAAAATCCAACTAAAGATGATATATATAGTATTGGATGTGTATGCACAATTAAACAATTTATGAGGCTCCCAGGAAATCATCTAAGAGTACTAGTAGAAGGGGAACACAGGTCTAAACTTGTAAATTATTTGGATGAGGATGATTGTATATATGGAGAAATTGAGGCAGTAGAAGAAGTAGACATAGAAGATGAAACAGAAGCTGAGGGTTATAAAAATTCTTTAAATAATGTGTTTATAGATTATTTAGAATTAGCAGGGGATGAATTTAAAGATCTAATAGTTGAACTTGAATCAGAAGAAAGCAACAGCGTGTATTGTGACGTTGTTGGTGCTTTTTTACCAGTTAAAGCGGAAGAAAAGCAAGAATTATTAGAAACTACTTCTATAAAAGCAAGAATGGAAAAGCTATTAGTTGTTCTTAAGAAGGAAATTGAAGTTATTAAGGTAGAAAACATAATAAGCAATAAGGTAAAAGCAAAAGTAAATGGGTCGCAAAAAGAGTATTACTTAAGGGAACAGCTTAAAGCAATACAAGAAGAACTTGGTGATGAAGATGAAAATACTAAAGAAATTGCAAGTTATGAAAATCAATTAGTAAAATTAAAATTATCCAAAGAAGTAAAGACAAAAGTAAAATATGAAATAGGTAGGCTTAAAAATGTAGGAGTTTCATCTCAAGAAGGATCAGTTATTAAAACTTATTTGGACACAATTTTTGATATGCCTTGGAATAAGATTACTAAAGATAATTTAGATTTAAAAAATGCTAGGGCTGTGCTAGACCAAGAACATTATGGTTTAGAAGAAGTAAAAGAAAGAATTATAGAGCACTTAGCAGTAAGAAAAATGAGTAAAACTTTAAAGTCTCCTATTATATGCCTAGTAGGACCCCCTGGAGTAGGTAAAACATCTATTGCAAAATCTGTTGCTAATGCACTCGGAAGAAAATTTGTACGGATGAGCTTAGGTGGAGTAAAGGATGAAGCAGAAATACGAGGACATAGAAGAACCTATGTTGGGGCAATTCCAGGAAGAATTGTAACATCTTTAATAGAGGCTGGCTCAAAAAATTCAGTTTGCCTTTTAGATGAAATAGACAAGGTTTCAAAGGATTATAAAGGTAATGTGGAAGATGCTCTCTTAGAGGTTTTGGATTCAGAACAAAATAAAACCTTTAGGGATCACTATCTAGATGTGGAATTTGATTTATCCAATGTATTATTTATTACAACTGCTAATACACTAGATACAGTGTCTAGACCACTCCTTGATAGAATGGAAATAATTGAGGTTTCTGGTTACACTACTGAAGAAAAATTTGAAATTGGTAAGAAATATCTAGTTCCAAAAGTAATGGAGGAGTATTCTGTTAAAGAGGATCAAATTGTAGTTTGTGAAAGTGCAATAAGAACTATAATTGAGAAGTATACAAGAGAATCTGGGGTTAGAGAACTTGAAAGAAAAATATCATCAGTAATGAGAAAGGCTATTACAGAGATTATGGAAGGGGAAAAGAAAAAAGTTACAATTAATTCCTTAGTGGTAAAAAAATACTTAGGATCTCAAATATATAGTTATGATGATTTAGAAAAAGAAGATAAGGTAGGAGTAGTTACAGGACTAGCTTGGACAGGATATGGTGGAGACACTCTTCCAGTAGAGGTTGCAATAATGGAAGGTGATGGTAAGCTTCAACTTACAGGTCAACTTGGTGATGTAATGAAAGAATCGGCAAAAGCAGGATACAGTTACGTAAGGTCCCACTGTACTGAATATGGAATTGACAAGGATTTTCATAAAAATAAAGACATTCACATTCATATACCTGAAGGTGCAATTCCAAAGGACGGTCCATCAGCAGGTGTAACTATGATTACTGCGATGATATCTGCGCTAAGTGGAAAAAAGATAAAATATTCAGTTGCAATGACAGGAGAAATTACTTTAACTGGCAGAGTCCTTCCTATTGGTGGACTTAAAGAAAAAAGTTTGGCAGCATATAGGATGGGGATAAAAACTATTATAATTCCAAAAGCTAATGAAAAAGATTTAAAAGATATACCTAAGGTTGTAAAAAGCAAAGTGAAATATATACCAGTAGAAAAAATTGAAGATGTATTGAAAAATGCATTAATTGGAGAGTGAACAATGGAAATTAAGCAAGCTGAGTTTAAAACTTCAGCCGTAAAGCCTTCTCAGTATCCTGATGACGGCATGATAGAGATCGCCTTTGTTGGAAGATCTAATGTAGGGAAATCATCACTGATTAATACTTTAACAAATAGAAGAAAATTAGTTAAAGTAAGTGGTACGCCAGGTAAAACAAGACTTATAAATTTCTTTACTATAAATAATGGATTTTATTTTGTTGATTTACCAGGTTATGGTTATGCCAAGGTTTCTAAAAGTGAAAAAGCTGGTTGGGGCGGTATGATGGAGTTATATCTTACTAATAGACCTCAACTTAAAAAGGTTGCACTTCTAGTAGACTGTAGGCATAAGCCAACTGAGGATGATGTGCTTATGTATGAATGGATTAAACATTATGGTTATGAGGTTATAGTTGTAGCTACTAAAAAAGATAAACTTACAAGAAATGAACTTCAAAAGAGCACTAAAGTAATAAAAGAAACTTTAAATCTTTCTAAGGATGATAAAATAATGTTTTTCTCATCTTTAAAGAAAGATGGAAAAGATGAACTCCTTGAAGAGATATCCATGGGGTTAGATATCTAGATATTAAATGGCTATTGATTTAAATTCAATAGCCTTTTAATAACATGTGATAATAAATGTTTACATATTCACATATATATAAAGTGTTAAAAGTGGGGTGTTAATTTGATATATATAGGAAATTTTATTATTATATTTATGCTTTATATTTTGCCAGTAATTGTTTTCTTAAAAACTTTTACGATTAAAAAGAATTCAAAGTTGATAAAAGCTATTGTAACAATATCATATGTAATAATTTATTTATCTTTACCAGAACTTTATACTAATATATTACCTTTTATTTTAATAATATTTATCTTGATTAATTGGAGTAAATCTCAAGGAAGGTACGAAGAATATAAAAAATATAAATTTTCAATAAAAGATTTTAAAATTTCTGAGGGTATTATATATGCGCTAATAGCATATGGATTAGTAATAGTTGCTGCTACTATAAGTTATTATTTATTCTCAGTTTTTAACATTCCAATGGAAAAACAGGAAGTAGTAACAATGCTAAGCGGTTATGATTTGGTTTCATTTGTTATTACTATACCTTTTACTGTTATATTTGCACCAGTTGTTGAGGAATTTACATTTAGATATATACTTTTTAGTAAGTGCTGTAGAGATAGTATTAATAAAAAAGTACCTTTCTTTATTTCTGCATTTATTGTAAGTGTATTATTTGCAGGAGTACATTTTAGTATAACTGCCTTTGCCATGTTATTTACTATTAGTTTTTATAACTGTTATTTGGTTGAGAAAAAAGGATTTTGGTATGCGGTATTTGTCCATATAGTAGTTAATGGGGTTACTATGGCTGCGTTACTTGCAAGTAAATTAGCATAATATAATTATGAAACACTTTATAATTTTCATTTAGGAAATTATAAGGTGTTTTTTTTATCACCTATTTTATAATAAATCATATATTGTAGTATACATACAGAAGAAAATAAATTAACGTAAGAGAAAAATTTAGTGTCAAAACTTTAGGATATTCATATAGTGTAGTATACAAAAGAAGATGTCAAAATTTAATGTATAATAGGAGGAAAAATTATGGACGATTATTCAGGCTTAAATCAAATGTTTGGCGAAGCATGTAAAGATGGAAACACTTCCTTCGGATTTGGAAGTGGAAATATACTAATTTGGATAATATTAATATTCTTCTTCTGTAGATGCAGAAATACAGGCAATAATAATATTTGTGGCTGTGGAAACAATATGGGAAACAACTGTGAAAATAGACCTATGAACGATTGTTGCTGTAATACTTGCGAACCTTGTACACACTTTGAAAATTGTTGTGACTGCAAAGAAATCTGCAATTGCTGTGGTGGAAGAATTAAAGAATGTAGAAAACAAAAGCATTATATCGTAGAAAGTTGTTGCTGCAATAATAACAGTGGAAATCAGGGTTTTGGTGGCTTTTTAGGAGGTTGTGGTTGTAATAATAACACTGGAAACTGTGGGAATCAGGGGTTTGGTGGCTTCCTCGGAGGATGTGGTTCTTCTATATGGATAATTTTAATAATCCTATTTCTTATAAGAAGAGAACCAAAACATTGCTAAAGTAGATATATTTTAAAAGCAAAAGGATAAGAAAAAGATAAATAAAAAATGGAGGAATAAATGAATGTGTGGATGTACAAATAATAATTTTCAACCATGTACTATTCTTTTAATAATAGTTATCCTTAAAAATCAAGGATTGCTAGGAGACTGTCCAAGTTCTAAAAATGCATTAACATTAATTTTCTTATACTGGTTATGTGGAATGAATAGAGGCTGTGGAAATAACAACCTAGGACAAATGCAAAATAGACAATGCTGTAACCCATGCTGTAACCCATGCTGTAACCCATGCTGTTGCCAATGCAAATGTAAATGCAAAGACAGATGCAAATGCAAAGAAAAAGAATGTAAATGCAAGAGAGTAAAACTTTGCTGCGTATAGTTGCAAAGAATAGGAATAACTGAAGAATTATTAATAACAAATAAATGAAGAAATAAATAAAACGAAGGATGCAATAAATACAAAGGAATAAAGTAATAAGTTCAAACTAAGGAATAAAGTAATAAATTGAAACAAAGGGATAAAATAAAAAATTTAATCAAATGAAATAATAAATACAAACAGATGAGGTCTTAAATTAATAAATTATTAACTAAAGTTATTTAGTGATTAATAAATGATAATAAAAAAACAATATGGAAAAAGGAGAAATTTAAGATGTGTGGATGCGGAAATAATGGTTTTTCAGGAAATGGATTTCAACCATGTACAATTATATTAATAATACTAATTCTTAAGAATTTATGCCTATTAGATACTGAGCATAATCCAAATGCTAAGAATGCATTAACTTTACTATTTATATTCTGGTTATGCGGTTCTTGTGGATCTTTTGGATCTTTTGGTAACAATAATATGTCAAATAATTGCTGCTGCAAGTGTTGCTGTTAGTTAATATAATCTGAAAGATTACCCTTATCAAATGAAATGACTGCTTATATAAGTAGAACAAGCGAAAGATAAAGTAGGATGTAAACCATGGCCCGTTGTAGGGGGGTTTCTAGAGAAGTAAGAAAATTAGCAGTCCATGTTTTCATGGATTGCTTTTTTAAAATTATTAAAATTAGAGAGGTGAGTAGATGGGAAAGCATAAACATAGAAGAAGAGATAGAGAAGATGGAAATGGACAAGAACAGGTGAATAGTGGCTACAATGGTGGATATAATAATGATCAAATGAATGGGAATATGCAAATGAATAACCCTGGTATGAGTTATAGTGGTAATCCAATGGGAGCAAATAACTCAATGGGTATGAATAATTCTATGGGTACAAATCCAATGAATATGATGAATATGATGGGAGGGAGCAATCCTTTAGCAAGTTTATTAGGTGGTTTAGGTGGAAACGGTAATGGTATTTTAGATTTAATTAGTTCATTAGGATTAACAGGAGGATCTGGTGGTGGGGATATTATGGGCATGATATCATCACTACTAGGTGGTGGAAGCATGCAATCTCCATCAAATAGTGTAAATCCAAAAGGAGGTAATAACAATTCTATAGAGGAGCTATTATCTAGTATTAAACCAGAAGATATTGAACAAATTAAGAATATGTTAGGAAATGTGAACCTTAAAAAAAATTCCGATAGCAGTGCTAAACAATCCATGGAAGGAAAAAAGGGAACTGATAACTCAGTAGATGAGATATTAGCTAATCTTGATTTTAATGCAATATTAAATAATTTGAACAATATGGATTTTTCAAACATGGATTTCTCAAAAGTTGATTTAGACAATTTAGACATAAATGACATTGTGAAAAATGCTGAAATTGTAGAAGAAAATGTGAGCACAGTGAATGAGAACGATATAATTGAAGAGAACATATTTAGAGAAGAAAGAGAGTTAACTAAAGAAGAATATAGTAAGCTAATAAATATACTAATAAAACTTATTGATCCTAATAAGATTAAATTATTGCAAAAG
>DAMAVY010000132.1:0-7908 GCA_032077725.1 Clostridium sp.
ATGAATACATCTCGTAGAAAGGAATTATTTCCTAATGTAACGGATGAACAATGGAATGACTGGAAATGGCAGACTAAAAATAGAATAGAAACTTTGGAGGAATTAAAAAAATATATTCCATTAACAAAGGAAGAAGAAGAGGGAGCTAAGAAATGTCTTGAGACATTTAGAATGGCTATTACTCCATACTATCTATCATTAATCGATCCAACTGATCCCAATGATCCAATAAGAATACAAGCAGTACCAACAGGACTTGAAGCTCATAGAGCTGCTGCTGACTTAGAAGATCCATTACACGAAGATACAGATTCTCCAGTTCCTGGACTTACTCATAGATATCCAGATAGAGTACTTCTTCTTATAACTGATCAATGTTCTATGTACTGCAGACACTGTACTAGAAGAAGATTTGCAGGACAAAATGATAATTCTATGCCAATGGATAGAATAGATAAAGCTATAGAATATATCAGAAATACTCCAGTAATAAGAGACGTTCTTTTGTCAGGTGGAGATGCATTACTAGTTAATGATTCAGTTCTTGAATACATAATTAGTGAACTTCGCGCAATTCCTCATGTTGAAATAATAAGAATTGGTTCAAGAACACCAGTAGTTATGCCTCAAAGAATTACTGATGATCTTGTAAATATGTTAAAGAAATACCACCCAATTTGGTTAAATACTCATTTTAACCATCCAAATGAAATCACTGCTGAATCAAAAGCTGCATGTGAGAAGATGGCTAATGCTGGTATACCACTAGGAAATCAATCAGTACTACTTAGAGGAGTTAATGATTGTGTCCATGTAATGAAAGATTTAGTTAATAAATTAGTTCTAATTAGAGTTAGACCTTATTATATTTACCAATGCGATTTATCATTAGGTCTTGAACACTTTAGAACTCCAGTTTCAAAAGGAATAGAAATAATCGAAGGATTAAGAGGACATACTTCAGGATATTGTGTTCCAACATTCGTTGTTGATGCTCCAGGCGGCGGTGGAAAAACTCCAGTTATGCCTAATTATATAATTTCTCAAAGCCATGATAAGGTAATACTTAGAAACTTTGAAGGAGTTATAACTACTTACTCTGAACCAACAAACTATACACCAGGATGTAAATGTGAAGTATGTACAGGCAAGAAGGAAGTTCATAAAGTTGGAGTTGCTGGATTGTTAAATGGTGAGAAACTAGCATTAGAACCAATAGGACTTGAAAGAAATCAAAGACATTCTCACTAATATATAGATAGAAGTGATTATATGAACGAAATCCTAAAATTATTAAAATCATATAAAAGTGTTTCTATAATAGGTATGAATAAGAATGTGGGAAAAACCACAACTTTAAACCACATATTGAAGGAGGCTAGGGGTAATATATCCCTAGGTCTCACTTCTATTGGAAGAGATGGAGAAGAATTAGACTGCGTTACAGCCACAGAAAAACCTAAAATATATATCGAAAGTGGAACGGTAATTGCAACAGCTAAGCAATGTCTTTTAAATAGTGATTTTACAAGGGAAATTTTAAAAACCACTGGAATAAACACACCCATGGGAGAAGTTGTTATTTGTAAAGCCCTAAGTGATGGTTATGTGGATTTGGGAGGACCTTCTATAAACTCATATATGACAGATATAAAAGATGAATTATTAAGTCTTAATTGCGACCTTGTTATAATAGATGGTGCACTCAGTAGAAAAACTTTTGCGTCTCCTTCTATAACAGAAGCTACTATTATGTCTACAGGAGCTGCTCTTTCAAGAAGTATGAAAACCGTGATAAAAGAAACAAAGCATACTATGGATCTATTCAGTTTACCTCATGAGGAAGATAGGTCTATTTTGAGTGTTGCTACAAAAATATTAGATTTAGGAACTATAGGCATAATAAATCAGGATGGTACTTACAAAGTACTTGAGGTTTTAACTGCTTTAGATGCTTCTAAAGAAATAGTTGAAGCTTTAGATAAAGAAGTAACTCACGTAGTTATTAAAGGAGCAATATCTGATAAACTTATACAAAGCATTATGAATTCTACTAATTTGTATAAAAACATAGTCTTTCTTGTGGAGGATGGAACGAAGCTGTTTATAAGTAGTGAAACCCTTTATAAATTAAAAAGACAAGGAGGAACTATTAAAGTCTTAAATAAGATAACAGTGGTTTGTATAACTTCAAATCCTAAATCGCCATATGGGTATGAATTTCCCAAAACAGAATTTTTAAGAGGTCTCCGAGAAGCTGTTAATGTGCCGGTATTTGATGTAGTAGGAGGAGAGTAAATGAAGTTTTTAGATGATGAGCAAAGAGCTCAAATTGGATTTTCCTTTATTATGGATGAGCTGGATATAATGACGCCTTATGGCAAGTCTGAAAAGGTATTAATAAAACCTTTTAAAACTGCGGAGCATAAAGAGTTAGTGGAAGAACTTAATAATATAGACATTGTTATTAACGCCATGAAAGAAAATCAGAATGAATTCAATAATATAGTATATATTCTTCATAAGATTAAGGATATAAGGAATACCATAAAAAGAGCTGAAAAGATTGATACCTTGGACGAGGTTGAACTTTATGAGATAAAATATGTAGCCTTGTTATTAGAAGAATCAAAAAAAGTATTAGAGGATTTAAATTTAAATATAGATAAAATAAAATTACATTCCTTAGAAGAAGTAATTGATTTATTAGATCCACAGAAAAAGCGTATATCCACCTTTTACATTTACGAGGAGTACAGCGAAAAACTAGCTCACATTAGAAAATTAAAGGGTGAAGTTGAAAAGAAAATTTATTCCTGTGACAATGAGGAAACTATTGAAAAATTAAAAGAAGAGAGACTAGATATAGTTATAAAGGAAGAGGAAGAAGAGTTACATATAAGAAAAGAGCTCACTGTGAAATTGTCCACATTTAGTAAAAGTATTTCAGAAAACTTGAAAGTAGTGGGAATTCTGGATTTATTAATGGCGAAAGCTAGAATTGCCATTAACTATAATTGCGTTAAGCCAATTATTGTTAATGATATGAATATTCACATTGATCATGGAATAAATCCTGAAATTGAAGGAATTCTTAAGAAAAAGGGAAAGGAATTCTCACCAGTTTCCATAACCCTTAGAGGTGGGACTACTATTATAACTGGAGCCAATATGGGTGGTAAAAGTGTAGCTTTGAAGACTATAGTTTTAAATTTACTTCTTGGACAGATGGGTTTCTTTGTATTTGCAAAAAGCGCTTCTTACCCAATATTAGATTTTATTCATTTTGTATCAGATGACATGCAATCTATATCAAAAGGACTTAGTACCTTTGGTGCTGAAATAATTAAACTTAAAGAAGTAATTCAGTGTATAAAAAATGGCGATGGATTTGTAGCACTAGATGAATTTGCTAGAGGAACAAATCCTAAAGAAGGATACTACCTAGTTAAGTCTCTCGCAAATTACTTAGAGAAATTTAATACAGCGAGCCTAATCTCTACCCACTATGATGGTGTGGTAGAAGAATCCATGGTTCACTATCAGGTAATAGGACTTAAAAATGTAAATTTTGAAAAGTTAAAACATAAGATTAATCTTAATAAGACTCATTCAGTTGAGATTATTCAAGAGCATATGGAGTATAAGTTAGAGAAAGTATCTAAAGCAAATAAGGTGCCTAAGGATGCCTTAAATATAGCTATGCTACTTGGGCTTGAGAATGAAATAGTAGACATAGCAAAAACATATTATGAGGAGGAATACAATGGAAAGTAAATTAAATTTAGACTTAAGTGTAGTTAACAGAGCAAGACAATCTGCAAGAAACATAGCTAGTGATACACAAAAGTTCATTGATAAACACACTACAGTAGCTGTAGAGAGAACCGTTTGTAGATTACTTGGAATAGATGGTGTTGACGAATTTGGAGTACCACTACCTAATCTAGTTGTAGAAAATATCAAAGCAGGAAATGGCCTTTCTATGGGAGCAGCAAATTTCATAGGTAATGCCATGATTAACACTGGTCTTACCCCACAAGAAATAGCAGAAAAAGTTGCTAGTGGAGAACTTGACTTAACTAAGCTACCTATGAAAGATACATTTGAAATAAAAATGGCAATCGATAAAGTGGCAAAAGCTACAGTTGAAAAGATAAGTGCAAACAGAAATAAAAGAGAAGATTATCTTAAAGAGTTTGGAGATAAAACAGGACCATATCTTTATGTTATCGTTGCTACAGGAAATATCTATGAAGATATAATCCAAGCTAAAGCAGCAGCTAAGCAAGGTGCTGATGTAATTGCAGTTATAAGAACTACAGGACAAAGCTTACTTGACTACGTTCCATATGGAATAACAACTGAAGGATTCGGAGGAACTTTTGCAACTCAAGAAAACTTCAAACTTATGAGAGCAGCTTTAGACGAAGTTGGAGAAGAACTTGGAAGATACATTAGATTATGTAACTACTGCTCAGGGTTATGTATGCCAGAAATAGCTGCTATGGGAGCTGTAGAAAGACTTGACGTAATGCTTAATGATGCACTATATGGAATATTATTCAGAGATATTAATATGCAAAGAACAATTGTTGACCAATATTTCTCAAGAATTATAAATGGATTTGCTGGAGTTATTATAAACACTGGAGAAGATAACTACTTAACAACAGCAGATGCCGTAGAAGAAGCACATACAGTTCTTGCATCTCAATTTATAAATGAGCAATTTGCACTATTTGCAGGACTTCCAGAAGAACAAATGGGACTTGGACATGCGTTTGAAATAAATCCTAATGTTGAAAATGGATTCCTGTATGAACTTGCTCAAGCTCAAATGGCTAGAGAAATCTTCCCTAAAGCTCCACTTAAATATATGCCTCCAACTAAATTTATGACAGGAGATATATTCAAGGGTCAAGTGCAAGATGCATTATTTAACATGGTTACAATAATGACTGGTCAAAAATTACACTTACTAGGAATGCTTACAGAAGCTATTCACACTCCGTTTATGAGTGATAGAGCACTATCAATTGATAATGCACAATATATATTTAGTACAATGAAAGATCTTGGCTCTGAAGTTACCTTCAAGAAAGATGGAATAATGGCAAATAGAGCTAATGAAGTTTTAAATAAAGCTGCTGACCTAATTGAAGTAATTGAAAAAGAGGGATTATTTAGAACTCTTGAACAAGGTAAATTTGCAGGTATTAAGAGACCTCTAAACGGAGGAAAAGGATTAAATGGAGTTGTAGAAAAAGAAAACAGCTACTTCAATCCATTCATAGAATTAATGTTAGGAGGTAACAAATAATGAGCGGTGGATTATATTCAACAGAAGTTAAGGATTTTGATACTAGTTTGGATTTAACTAAGCTTAAACCTTACGGAGATACTATGAACGATGGAAAGGTTCAAGTGAGCTTTACTCTACCAGTTAAAGATGATGAAAGAGGAGTAGAGGCTGCAGTTCAACTTGCAAAAGCAATGGGTCTTAAAGATCCAAACTGTGCACATCACGGAGCACTTGATAAAGAGTTTACTTTCTATGTAGTGTATGGTTCATTAACTCATACAGTTAACTACGAAGAAATTCATGTTCAAACTGTAGAATGCGATACTATGTCTATGTCAGAAGTTGGGGAATATATAAAAGAAAACATTGGAAGAGATGTAGTTATTGTAGGAGCTTCAACAGGAACAGATGCACATACCGTTGGAATAGATGCTATCATGAACATGAAAGGTTTTGCAGGACATTATGGACTTGAAAGATATAAAGGCATTGAAGCTTACAACCTAGGAAGCCAAGTGGAAAACGAAGAGTTTGTTAAAAAAGCTATAGAGCTTAAAGCCGACGTTCTTCTAGTATCTCAAACAGTTACACAAAAGGATGTACACATAGCAAACCTTACTAACCTTGTAGAGCTTTTAGAAGCTGAAGGTATCAGAGATAAAGTTGTATTAATTTGTGGTGGTCCAAGATTAACTCATGAACTTGCAAAGGAACTCGGTTATGATGCAGGATTCGGACCTGGA
Organism: Clostridium sp.; assembly: GCA_032077725.1. Lineage (GTDB taxonomy): Bacteria > Bacillota > Clostridia > Clostridiales > Clostridiaceae > Clostridium_J. Next base: position 6,049 of record DAMAVY010000132.1, read on the forward strand.
AAATACGCAGACGATGTAGCCAGCTTTGCAGTAACTGAAATGGTGGAAAGAAAGCTTGTTTAATTGACAATTTGTTTAGTTGAGAGCTTATTCAATTGACAATTGACAATTGACAATGGACAATGGACAATTTATTCAGTTGAGAGTTCACAATTGAGAGTTGAGAGTTGAGAGTTTATTCAATTGACAATGGACAATTGACAATGGACGATTGACAATGGACAATTGAGAGTTTATTCAGTTGAAAGTTGAAAGTTGAGAATTTTGGTTGATTGAAAATTGGGGAATTTTTGATTGATTAAGAGTTGAGAGTTTTTTCAATTGACAATGGACAGTTGACAATTGACAATTTATTTAGTTGAGAGTTGAGAATTTCTTGAGTTGAGAACTGGGAATTTTAATTAATCGAAAATTGGGGAATTTTTGATTAATTAAGAAATGAGAATTTGTAAATTGTTAATTGAGATTGGGGAATTTAAATTGACTAAATTTCAAGTTTATTAAGATTTGAGGATTTAAGATCTTAGGACTTATTGATTGAAGAATCAGTAGGGATTCAGGTTTACGGTAAAAAGTTATAAGGGTTAAGGTAAAATATAGAGCTCAGGGGATAAAAAGAGTTCTGGAAATAAATAAAATTCGGGGATAAATAGAGTTCGGGGGAATAAATAAAGGCATAGATTTAAGATTTAATAATCTTAGTTCTATGCCTTTTGTTATGTAAAAAAAGATTTTAATGTAGCCATTGGAATGTATGTGAAAAGGAGTTTAATTTATGATATTTAGCACTATATGCAATATATGAAGCATTAAATAAGATAAAAATAGTAAATATTGAGAATATAATAGTTAATAGGAAAGGTAAATATATACCGAATTTAGCAGGAGGAAATAGTATGAATTTAAATGAGATATTAAAAGAAATAAATTATGAGGTTTTGAATGGTAATATCAATTTGGAAATATCCAGTATAACTTGGGATTCAAGAGCCATAGATAAGAATTCGCTTTTTATTGCAATAAAAAATAGAAAAGTAGATAGGCATGATTTTGCATTAGATGCTATAAATAATGGATCAATAGCACTTATAATAGAACATGAAATCTTAAATATACCAAAAGGAATTACAGTTATAAAGGTTGAAGATTCAAGAAAGGCAATGGCTATTATAGCAAGAAACTATTATGGTAATCCAATAGAAAAATTAAAGGTTATAGGTATTACAGGTACCAATGGAAAAACTTCAATTACATATTTTATATCAAAAACACTTGAAGCTTTTCAGATTAAATGTGGGATTATTGGCACTATAGAAAATACAGTTGGTGGAGAAAAAATAAAGACTAATAAATTAAATCCAACTACTCCTGATTCCATTGAACTTCAAGGGTCTTTTGCAGAGATGTTAGATAAAGGAGCAACTCATGTAGCTATTGAGGTATCCTCTTCAGCATTGTCTCAAGATAGGGTTTATGGATGTAAATTTGATATTGGCGTATTTACAAATTTATCGAAAGATCATTTAGAAGAGTATGGGACTATGGAAAAGTATAAAAATGCTAAGTTAAAGCTTTTTCAAATGTGTAAAAAGGGAATAATTAATATAGATGATGTAATTGCAGTTGACATAATAAGCGTTGCAAATTGTGAGCTTATAACTTATGGGATAGAGAAACAATGTGATTTTAGAGCAACGGATATTAAATATACAAGTAGTGGAGTGAAATTTGATCTTATTCATAATGATGAAATTAGAGAAGTACAGCTTAATATACCAGGCAGATTTAGCGTGTATAATGCACTGGCTGCAATTGCAAGCTGCAATTCACTAGGATTAGCTTTAGATGACATAATAAAAG
>DAMAVY010000133.1:0-5917 GCA_032077725.1 Clostridium sp.
AATTCAACAAGAGTAGTTGGAATCTCCAATACCATTAATCTAATACCTTTTAATTGTAGTTCTCTAATTTCATTTAGAGTGAGTTGCTTATTTCTCCCAAGTCTATCGAGTTCAGTTACTATTAAAGACACTTCTTCGCCTTGCTCAGATTGAAATAACATTTCTGTTTTCATACTTTTATAAGCGGGTCTTGAAAAGTTTTTACCAGTACATTGATCCGTATAAATACTATGATGTAGTTGAAGTCCTTTTTCTTGTATAAAATCATTTATTGACTTTATACCTCTATCTAAATGTTGGTCTGAAGTTGAAGTTCTGTGATAAGCGAAATATAACATATTAACACCTCGACTTTTCAAAAATATTATAGAAATTGTGGAACTGGTCTCTGGGGTTTTTCTCAAAATCCATTTTAGAAGGTACCCTATACGAATTTCATCTATATTTCCATATTACTCTCACAGTCTTAAAAGGTCAACATTATATTATGATACTATGTTTGTTTTACGTCCTTTAAACCCACTGAATACGTTGATAGTTAGGCGGTATTATTAAGTATACTTTTTAAGACTACTTAATAACCTTCAAGTTTTTAATATCATCAAGCTCTTTCTTAAGAGTATTGGTATCAACTTCACCTTTAACTTTAGGAGTATTTAATTCTTCCTTAGCAGTACCAGGTGAACCAATAGCTTGATCTAATAAATATTTGTTAGCCTGAAATTTTATTCTAGGATCCTTTGATGAATTGGCCAATTCAAATATATTACTTATACAAACTCCTACATTAGTAATAATTTTAGTTCTAGCTTCACAATTCATCTCTTTCTTTCTCTTTTCTAATTCTTGATTAACAAAATCAAGTTTAAGCCATGTATATATGATATGATACCTCCAAAGTAGACATGGTAAATAACCAAGTCTACTTTGGAGGTATCATATCATTTTAGTAAGTGCTTAGCTTTTATAAATATATTTCTATGTTTTCATTTATGTTTTTAGTATTTATTTTAGTTCTTAATTCTTCTACAAATGAACTCCAATGTAAACTTGCTCCCACTATTTCAAAAGATAATACTTTTATTTCTCCACTTTGTGATTTATAATTTATTACCATGAAATAATGAATTTCACTTTTTTGTTTATTACCTATACCGCTCATGCCACCTACAATAGTACCTAAATGCCCTAATAAAACTCCGCCGACTACTGCCCTACCGACTACACTTTTGCTTTTTTCTATTATTTCTTTTTCGCTAACAACATTAACTCCTGTTATTTGTTCAAATTTAAGATGTACAGGCGGATTTTTAAATATTCTAGCCTTAACAGTCAAACATTGATTTTCATTATCTATAGATAACGCTATTGCAGCTCCTTTAGTATATCCCTCTATTCCATCTATAAATGAAAGATTTACAGTTCTATCACCACTTTTATTTTTCTTCCCAAATATACTCATTGTAATTCAACTCCTAATTTTACATATAACATTATTATACATTGTACAAGGAATAAATTACAATACTTTGCTAACATATCCACTATTTAGTAGGATTTGATTAATTTCATGTTTTGTCTTCGTTGCAAAATAGAAACGGCTCAAACCCTAAAGTTTAAGCCGTTTCTTATAATTATATGGTAGCCTGTAGGGGGATCGAACCCCTGATTCCACCGTGAGAGGGTGATGTCTTAACCACTTGACCAACAGGCCATATTAATGAATGTAATTGATTTCTTCTACTTGATTATAATAACATATTATTAAAATAAAATCTACCATTTCCATTATTTTATTATCCTATAGATTGTATATTATCTATTAATAAATCTAATTAGTACTTTAGAAAAACCTTTGTTAAATATTTTCTATAACCCCTAGATTTTTCTTGTAAGTTCTATTATAATTATATTGTAGGAGTTAATATGATTTTGTTTTCAATATAATTAACTTAAATTTTTATGCGGGAATGACTCAATGGTAGAGTGCCACCTTCCCAAGGTGGATGTTGCGGGTTCGAGTCCCGTTTTCCGCTCCAAGTAAAAAGACTAGGATTTATTTTTCCTAGTCTTTCTTTATTTAAATTTATAATTTCATCTACATACTTGTTAAACACATATACCTTGAAAATGTTAAGGTATCAATTTGTTACCACAATTTGAACAGAATTTAGCACCCTCTGTTTTATTACCACAGTTTGGGCAAAACTTAGGTGCAACTACAGACATATTTCCTTGCATTCCACCATTATTGGTGTTTTGACTTTGCTGAGATTGATTATTTTGACCTTGTTGATTTTGTTGCATATTGTTCATCATTTGCTGGCTCATCATATAGCCCATCTGCATACCCATCATATCAGATGCCATGCCTCCACTCTTTACATTTCCTGAAGCTATACCATCTGTCATTGAAATATTTTGATATTTACCTACATCTCCAATCATGCTTTGAGATGCAACCTTTGTTGCCATCTTTTCAATTTCTTCTGGATATGTGAAGCTCTCAATATTAAACCCGGTTATGGTTATTCCAATTTTAATTATTTCCATATCTAAATCTTCTTTTATACCTTTTGCTATATCAAAAGCATTTCCTTGAAGATTAAATTTATTTTTACCTTCACTAGCTATCCATTTCATCAATAATTGATTTAATATTGCAGTTACACGTTCTTTTATATCATCTACAGCATACTGTCCTTTTACTCCTGCTATCTTTTCTATTAATATCATGTGATCTGAAATCTTAAAGTTAAAGGTTCCAAAGGCTCTTATGGGCATACCTCCAGGAAGACCTGGTGCTTCAATACTTATAGGATTTTTAGTTCCCCATTTAACTGTAAATTCTTTTGTGTTTACGAATAATACTTCTGCTCTTATGCCACTATTAAAGCCAAATTTAAAGCCCTTTAATGTTGATAAAAAAGGTACTATCTCTGATTCTACATCGTAGCTTCCTTCGTCAGAAAATATCCCCTCAACCTTGCCATTATACATAAAAATAGCATCTTGACCTTGTCTTATTATTAGGCGACTGCCTTTCTTTATTTCTTTATTGCTCCACTTCCAGAATATAAGATCATCTCTATATTCTTCCCATTCTACTACATTAGAAAACTGATTTGAAAACAACCCCATGAATATATACCTCCTGACTGCTAACTTCTTCTATACCCTTATATACGTAATTTATTGTATTTTTATCATCAAACTGTTGTGCCACACATATTTTATTATCGTAGCTCCCTGTATTTTCCTCATTGCTATTATAGAAATAAGCACCCATTGCTGCAATTATAAGGGCTAAAATTACAAGGAGTGCAATTTTTACTGGACTCTTTGGATAGTCCCCTTTCATTCTCCCTGTTTCACCATTTATAAGTACAGTATAGTTCTTACTGTTATAACCATAAGAAGTTGCATATACAGGAAGAAGCACATGTTTATAAGTTTCACCATAAAAGTATGGTTTTAAATTTACATCCTTCACTTTATCATAATGTCTTCTTACCTCTTCTTCTGCCATAGGATATAATGAATTCCTCATTCTATTTTTTGCCTCAATATTTCCTTCTTCTAATCCAATACTATAGGTTTCAGAGGAGAAACCAGACAAGTAATTAGGTGAATAGGTTGAAACATTCTTTGTATTAAAAGGCTCTATCCCTCTAATCAATGAGTCTTTCATATTCTTTGAAGCATTTACCTGTACATCATCAAAGAAGTGATTAATTCTTCCTTGTGTAAAATACCAGTCCGTTTCGGTTTTGTATTTAGTCTTCCCCTCATCATCTTCATAAGCTACTTGTCTATCACGTCCACCCATAGCAGTATATGGACAATCAACCATAGAATCAAAGGTCCAATAAGGCACATATAGACCTTGTACCTTATCGTTCTGATACAAGGTTTTTAATTTATTTGGAGCCAGCCATCTACCACTTATCCATTTTTTAATCATTTTAGATACTTCTACCTTTTCAATTTTAAAAGGGATTACTCCATCGGGAACTAAGACCTCTTCTTGTTTTTCAGCTAGTACATAACTTGATCCACAATATGGGCATTCAACAGCTGTGCAATCTGCTTCAACTTCAACATGAGCACCACAACCTTTGCACTCCATAGTACTTGAGGTTTTCACTGATGTCTTTATTGTCTCTCTATCCTCTAGGGTAAGAGTATGCTCAACAATAGTAGATTTATCATCTATAATTTCAATTATTTTATCACAATTAGGGCACTTTAAATTTTGTGGTTTAACATCAAACTCCATAGAGCTACCACAATTTTCACACTTAAATATTTTTTCTTCCATACTAATCCCCTCTATAAATTAAGGTGCAATGATTAGCTACACCATAAATAAAATACCTATATATCCTTGTTTTGTTTTAAGGCTTCAAGTTCAACATCTACACTACTCAGTTTTAAAGCTTCAAGTTCAGCATCAACATCCCCTTGTTTTAAAGCTGTTAGTTCAGCCTCTACACTTGATCCCGCTGAATCATATTTATTTGCTAGAGCCTCAAAATCATTTTCCTCTTGGGATTTATTAAGTTCTGCCATAGCATTTGCTTCATCAAAAATCTTATTTGCTTTTTCTTCCATTCTATCAAAAGCAGATATGCTTGCTCCTGCACTTTTACATGATGAACCCATTTTATTAATCTTTTCTTGAGTTTTAGCCACTGAGAGCTTAGCTTTAATAGCATCCTTCCGTGAATTAAGCTCTCCTATATCCTTTACTAATTTATCATGCATCTCACGCATTCTTTTTGCATTTGCCCTAGCTGCATCATAACCTATTTTAAGAGTCCCCTGCTTTTGAACAAGCTCAGCTTTCTTCTCTAAAAACTTTCGTGCATCATCATCATTCCCAGCTTGTACAGCTTTTTTTGCATATCCTTGCATCTTCTCAATTTCAAAGTTACATTCATCAACAGCACGTTTTGTTCTTTGTTCTTCCGCCATTATAGCTGCAGTTTCAGCCTTTACATTTCCTAAATCACTATTTAGATTTCTAAGATATTGGTCTATCATCTTACTTGGATCCTCTGCCTTATCTAATAATGCATTGATATTTGATTCCATAATGTCTTTAAACCGTCCTAAAACTCCCATGAAAATTCCCCCTTAAAATATATATTTTTTAACAGCATAATTTGCTTTTACTGTATAGAACTTGCACCCTCTACTAAAATCTTGGTGATATAACCAGTTTTAGTAAAAATAATTATCTTATTCTTACTGATTACACTACAGATTTTTAAAGAGTGTTATTATAACACTACTTATATATATATTACAATATATTACTATTATTATAACATATACAATTATTTCAAAATAATATATATTCATTATTTTAAAAGAAAATTTCGACTGTAAATTTCGACAAAACAAAATTTCTTTTAAAATAATTTATAAATACTAGAAAATTTTTTTAGTGTTCACTGGATTATATTAAGCGACGCAAAAATAAAAACAGCAAGAATTTCTTCTCGCTGCTTTAATTATCTTCATATTACTTTTTCCACTTATCCAATTAATATTTTTCCATCTGGATATTTATATTTAGCACCGTCTTTGTTTATTAGTAAGGCCATAACTACTGTAAGTGGACCTACCCTTCCAAGGTACATAAGCATCATGATTAACATCTTTCCTATACTACTTAATCCTGGAGTTACACCAGTAGTAAGACCTACTGTTCCAAAACCTGATGTAGCTTCAAATAACAAATCTAAAAAGCTGTGCCCTGGCTCTGTTATTGTTAGTATCATAGTAACTGACATTACTAATCCTGTTGCTAATATTAAAATAGTAAAAACTTTATATACTAATTCCTTGGATATGGTTCGCTTAAATACTTCCGTATTATCTCTTCCTCTAATAACACTTATAGCAGTAC
>DAMAVY010000133.1:5927-7863 GCA_032077725.1 Clostridium sp.
CAATAAACATTAAAATAACAGTTAAATACTTCCCAGCAGTTGTCATTCCACCTGTAGATATACTATTAATTCCTGCAGTTCTTGGTGTTATAGATGCTACAATGGAATTTACTATCTTATCCTTAAAACCCATTGCTGCCATTGTTTCTGGATTATTATACTCTAGTAAAAATATGGCTATTGTGCCACCTATTATTAAAATTGAAGTGATTGATAGTACCATTTTTGTATGTATTGAAAGTTTCTTTGAATTTTTATAGTTATAAAGTTCTATTAATACACCAAAGCCTAATCCTCCAATAGCTATAAGGGCTGATACTGTTAGCAATATAATTGAGTTATCATAATATATAGTATAACTCCTATAGTTTCCAAACAAATCAAATCCGGCATTACAGAAAGTTGATATTGAGCTAAACACACTTACATACAAACCTTTGCCTAATCCAAAATCCGGTATAAGCTGAGTAGCTAAAATCGCCGCTCCCGCAAATTGTATTACAAAGGCAAATAGCATAACCTTTTGAAGCATCTTTACCAAACCTTGAATACTAAATGTATTCATAGCCTCTTGCATTAATAGCCTATTTTTCAAAGTAATCCTTTTTCCGGCTATTACTGATATAAAGGTAGCAAAGGACATGAATCCTAATCCCCCTATTTCAATAAGCGTCATTATTACTACTTGTCCAAACATATTCCAATGGGTACCTGTATCCACAACGACCAGCCCGGTAACACAAGTTGCTGACGTAGCTGTAAATACTGAGTCTAGAAAATTAGTGCTATCTCCACTTGCTGAAGATATTGGTAAACTTAGTATGGTTCCACCAACTAAAATTATTATAGCGAATCCAAGAGCTAATACTTGTACTTCACTTAACTTACGCTCTCTTCTTAATCCTATGGTTTTCATCTTTAAGCCTCCACATTCTGTTAAATACGATATATAATTTTTCTTAAAAAATACATATACATATCCGTTCCTAATATTTCATGAAATTACATATATTATTTATACACCTTTCAATATATGCAATGCTATACAATATATGAATTTAACATTATCTTAACATATATTTAACATATATTTAACATTTCAGTATAAAAATTAATTTTTATTCTAATTAATTTATTTGTTATTAATTTATTATTAATTTATTATTTACTTTTTTCCTAAATAAAATCCTCCTTGTAAAGAAATAAAATGCAAGAAGGATTTTTATATGTGTATCTTTTTATAGTTACTTAAAAAGATTAATAATTATGGTTTTATAATATGTCTTTATTATTTTTCAGTATTTCATTTATAATGTTAATTCTATCTTCACCTAATACATTTCCAATCTTTATTTCAATGTTACCATTTTTAAAAAGTCTTTCCTCATTACAATCAATAATTTTCATTACTTTTTGTGATAACTTATCATAGGTCATTAAATCATCCCTATATAAATCTATAATATCTCTTAGACATCCACCTAATTCCTTAGGATTTTTATAAAGTGTTCTCATTTTAATAATCCTCCATTGTTTGCTTAATTGTTAGCATATCTATTTTAATTGATATGTTAACAAATTTTAAATTTTACATTTTCTTTGTTATCAATGTTATTATAACCCACATTATTTTCAAATACTATCCTTTCTTTTACTATAAATATAATTTAAAATGATATTAAATAAATATTTTTTACAAGGAGGATTTATGGACAAATTTTTTATATCTTATTTATTGATTATTAATATAATTGGCTTTTTCATCATGTTAATTGATAAGAATCGAGCTAGACATAAGCAGTGGAGAATTAGTGAAAAAGCACTGATAGGTATTTCAATAATAGGTGGATCTATTGGTGTCCTCGCTAGTATGCATATTTTTAGGCACAAAACTAAGCATAATAAGTTCACTATTGGAGTTCCCTTAATACTTACT
>DAMAVY010000134.1:0-7778 GCA_032077725.1 Clostridium sp.
ATTCCCTTTGCAATTATTATGTGTGACCTTAAGACTAGTGTAATGGTATATACAGCTTCAGCTCTTCTAGCCTATATGATCATACCTGATAAAACGCTATTTCTTTTATATGCAGTTATCTTTGGTCCCTATGGTATAGTTAAGTTATTCATAGAAAAGCGTAAAAATACACTGTTAGAACTATTCTTAAAGCTACTATATTTTAACGCAATAATTGCTGTTGCATTTTTGCTGTACAAACTATTTTTCATGCCAACTATAAGCATACCAGGATCTTTTGCGCCAATACTTCTAGGTGGATATGTAGCTTTCTTTATATTTGATTACGTACTTACTATATTTATAAGCTACATCTGTAATAGAAGATTAAAATAATATCAGAATAAAAATTAAAATTATGCTCTTTATATAAAAAAAATATTAAAATGGAGTTCTACTACAAGAATACAATTTTAAAACAACTTGACATTTGACCTATATTCATTGTATAATTTTAAAAACTTAATATATTATTGCAGTGATTAGGAGTAGTAATATAAATTTTATTTTCAGAGAGCTACAGTATGGTGTGATGTAGTAATAAACTTATATGAACTTGCCTTGGAGCTTACTTGTGAGAAACAAGTACGGATTAACCGTTATCTTATTAAGTGAGACCTTTTAGGTCTAAATAGAGTGGTACCGCGGAATTATAGCTTTCGTCTCTTTGTATAAAGAGATTAAAGCTTTTTTTATGTATAAAAATATTATTGTTATTAAACAAGGAGGATTACGATGGCTAAATATGGAACTACCATTGATAAAAAATGGCAGAATAAATGGGAAGAAACAAACTTATACAAGTTTGATGAAAGTAAAATGGATAAAAAATTATATGTTCTTGAAATGTTTTCTTATCCATCAGGAAGTCAACTACACGCAGGACACTGGTTTAACTATGGACCTGTAGATTCCTGGGCTAGAATGAAGAGAATGCAGGGATATAATGTATTCCAACCAATGGGCTTTGATGCTTTTGGACTACCAGCAGAAAACTATGCAATTAAAACTGGAGTACATCCTAAAGATTCTACAGAAAACAATATTGTAACCATGGAAAAACAACTTAAGGCAATGGGAGCAATGTTCAACTGGGAAAATGAAGTAGTAACCTGTAGACCAGATTACTACAAATGGACTCAATGGTTATTCTTAAAGCTTTTTGAAAAAGGCCTTGCTTATAGAAAAAATGCTCCAGTAAACTGGTGCCCAAGCTGTAATACTGTTCTTGCTAATGAACAAGTTATAGATGGTCATTGTGAAAGATGTGAAAGTGAAGTAACTAAGAAAAACCTTACTCAATGGTTCCTTAAAATCACAGACTATGCAGATGAACTATTAGAAAAACTTGATGAACTTGATTGGCCAGAAAAAACCAAAGCAATGCAAAAACACTGGATAGGCAGATCCACTGGTTCTGAAGTAACTTTTAAAGTTAAAGATTCTAATGTAGAATTTAGTACCTTTACTACAAGAGTAGATACACTATTTGGAGTTTCCTATGTAGTTCTTGCTCCTGAAAATGAATTAGTAGATGAACTTACTACTGAAGAAAACAAAGCTGCTGTAAAAGCTTATAAAGAATCATCTGCAAAACAATCAGATATAGAAAGACAATCTATTACTAGAGAAAAAACAGGAGTATTCACTGGTTCTTATGCAATAAATCCAATAAATAACCTTGTAATTCCAATATGGGTTGGAGACTACGTACTTAATACCTATGGTACTGGTGCTGTTATGGCAGTTCCGTCTCATGATGATCGTGACTATGCCTTTGCTACAAAATACAATCTACCAATAGAAAGAGTTATAGAAGGTGGAGATTCTCTACCATTCTGTGAATACGGTCCTATGGTTAACAGTGGCAAATTTAATGGTCTTAACGGTGAAGAAGCTAAAGATGCAGTAGTTTCTGAACTTGAAAAACTTGGTCTTGGTAAAAAGAAAGTAAACTACAGACTACGTGACTGGTTAGTATCTAGACAAAGATACTGGGGTGCCCCAATTCCTATGATTTACTGTGACAAATGTGGAATAGTTCCAGTTAAGGAGGAAAATCTTCCAGTGGAACTTCCTTATAATGTAGAATTTGCACCAGACGGAAAATCACCTCTTGCAAAATCTGAAGACTTTGTTAATACCACTTGTCCTAAGTGTGGTGGCCCAGCTCACCGTGAAGTAGATACTCTTGACACCTTTGTATGTTCTTCTTTCTACTATCTAAGATATGCAGACAATAAAAACAGTGATAAAGCATTTGATAGTGACTTAATAAATCAAATGCTTCCTGTAGATAAATATGTAGGTGGACCTGAGCATGCTTGTATGCACCTTCTATATGCTAGATTTATAACTAAAGCTCTTAGGGATATGGGACTTGTAAACTTTGATGAACCTTTCCTATCTCTTACACATCAAGGATTAATTCTAGGACCTGATGGACAAAAGATGAGTAAATCTAAAGGGAACACTATATCTCCTGATGATTACATCAAAGATTATGGTGCTGACGTTTTTAGAATGTATCTAATGTTTGGTTTTGGCTACACAGACGGTGGTGCTTGGAGTGATGATGGAATAAAATCCATAGGAAAATTCGTAGATAGAATTGAGAGAATTCTAGATTCTTCTATTTTAGAAATCAAAGATTGTAAAGCTGCAAAGGACACCATGGGCGCTGCTGAAAAAGAGCTTAACTACTGGAGACACTTTGCTATAAGAGGTGTTACAGAAGACTCTGAAAAGCTTCAATTTAACACTGCAATAGCAAGACTTATGGAGCTTACTAACGCTCTTAATAAATATCTTTCCGAAGAAGTTAAAAACCCTAACTTCTTAAAAGAAGTATTAGTTGACTATGTTAAACTTCTAGCTCCATTTGCTCCTCACTTCAGTGAAGAACAATGGGAAAACCTTGGAATGGGCTACTCAATCTTTAATGAAGAGTGGCCAGAATTTAACCCAGCCGCTTTAATTAAAGATGAAGTAGAAATTGCCATCCAAATCAATGGTAAAATAAAATCAAAAATAAATGTTTCAACTTCTTCATCTGAAGATGAAATAAAAGAAGCATCATTAAATGATGAAACTATAAAAGCAAACCTTGAAGGAAAAACTGTAAGAAAAGTTATAGTTATAAAAGGAAGACTTGTAAATATAGTAGCTAACTAGTAAAAAGGTTGCCTAAAGCTAGGCAACCTTTTACTTTTTATTCTTATCCCTATGTTATTAGCTAAAATGAAATGTACAAAAATACTTATTAGTCCTCTTATTCTTCATATTTACATTCTTGCAGAGTCCTCTCCTATTACCTAAGCATAAAATAAAATAGTCCTATAACAAACAGCAATACAATTCCAATAGTTACCACATCTGATTTAAATGAATTCTTCCTAAAATATTTATCAGTATCTGAATTTCTTCCCTTAAACTCTGAATTCCTCTTACTAACCCTTCTAAATAAATCTATTGACATAATACCATCTCCACCCAATTTAATACTTATCTAAAACAGAACTAATAAAATAAATCATTTGCAATTATAAACTATTCATTTTTCTCACAATCCGTTCCTATTTTACTTATATTTTACACTAATTTAAATAAATTGTAAAATTGTGTAGCTGCACATTTTGTATAAAATTGCATAATGATATAGGATAATGCTCGCCTCGCTAAATAAAGTAATTCCTTTTCTAGTGAAACTACACAAAAAAAACAGAGGTAACCCCTCTGCTTTTATCTTTCACTTTGATTTATTGGTAACTTTTTTTCACTCTTTGAAGAGTTATCAGTAACATCTTCTCTTATTGTTATACAACTATGTCTTGCTGCTTTTTCTTCTACATGAGCAGTCCATACGTAAATATCATCATACCATATCTTTATTAGATAAGTTTTATCTGGTGGCAATGGTCCAAATAAGAATTGACCATATTCATCAGTGAAGGTATGAGTTATAGGTAAAATGCTTAGTGGATCACTGGGATCCTTAAGAATCACAAGCTTAACTACGGCATCACATACAGGTTTATTTTTTTTGTCTATTACTCTACCGTAAATAACACCTCGGTTATCATCACCAGTTTCAATTGTCACATCTATATGTCTATCTCCATAAGTAGTTGACTGAAATTTTATTAATTGTTCACTCATGTTATATTCCTTTGCAAATATTATTTATTCACATTATATGAGGAATATTTTATTTTAGTACCTATTTACTATATCTTTCAAGAACTCTCTTAATTTCTTCTAACAAACATGTGAGTTCAAATACTTCTCCACCTTCTAATAACTTATTAAGTTCCTCAGTAAATCTTGAAGCCTCTGCTGTTTTTCCTAGGGAAGATAGAGTTAAAATCTTTTCTACAATATTACTTACTAAAGAAGATTTTACTTCAAAAAGTTTTTGAGCATCCATTATTTCATCTTTAATAGTTAACATTTCTTTATCCAGATTAAAAGCTGCATCCGCTGCATTAATAAGTTTCATTCTAATTTCATCTGGGATATCATGTTTATATTTATAATTTAATGAATGTTCCACCGTAGCCCAGAAATTCATAGCTAGAGTTCTTATTTGAAATTCTGCTAAAACCTCGCACATGCCTGAAGCCATATTTACAGGATATTTAATAATCATGTGATAACTCCTATACCCGCTTGATTTAACATTATTTACATAATCCTTCTCATATATAATTTGCATATCACGTCTTTTACGTATTATATTAACTACCTTATCAATGTCATCAACAAACTGACACATGATTCTAATTCCAGCAATATCCTCCATCTCATACTGAATTCTGTCCAGTGGAATATCAAACTTGTTTGCCTTCTCTAGAATGCTTGAGACTTCTTTTACCCTGCCAGTAAGAAATTCTATAGGTGAATATTCATTTTTCTTTCTTAATTCTCTTCTAATACTTTTAAATTTTACCTTTAATTCCTCAACTGCTTGATCATAAGGAATCAAGAAACTTTTCCACTCGATAACTGCCATATATGTCATTCCTTTACTAATCAACTATCTTAATCTGCTTCTAATTATATCATATTTTGTTATTTAAACCATAATAAAGGACTCATCAATCTGAAATTTTTATTGGAGTAAAATCTATATAATCACAAGATGTTAAAATATACTCTACATCTTGATTTTCCCCCTCAAAAACATTTAAAAGTCCTCCCCCGTGTATGTGTCCATAAATAACTTTTTCTACTTTATAACTTTGAAATATCCTTGTAAATTCATTGTCAAGGATACTAGGAAATACTGGTGGATAATGAATCATACAAATTATCTTTTTATATCCACATCTTACAGCCTCATCTAAAGATAGTTTAAGCCTTATAAGTTCCCTATCATATACTTTTTGATCATGAGTATTAAACTTTGGACTATTTTTTAAAAGCCATCCTCGGCTTCCACAAATAGCATAATCCTCATAAACAAAAAAATTGTTTTGGATAAAGTTCATATTTTCAAACATTAAGTTAAGTTTTTTTATACTATTCCACCAATAATCATGGTTTCCTCTAACAAAAATCTTTTTACCAGGAAGAGCATTTATAAATTCTAAATCTTCCCTGCCATTCTCTATATTCATAGACCATGAAATATCACCTGCTATTAGCACTGTATCTTCATTCTTTACTATTCTATTCCAATTATCTTTTATTTTTTCATCATGGTTTGCCCACTTTGCCCCAAATATATCCATTGGTTTTTCACCAGATGAAGCTAAATGAAGATCTGAAATTGCATATAATGCCATATTCTCACCTACTATCTATTTCATAATCCTTAATCTATTATAACCCTACTTTAATTTATTATCTACAGTCATAACATATGCAATAACCTTTGCCACTACATCATAAAGTTCATAGGGAATCTCACTATCTATATCAACTTTAGTAAGCATATCAGCAAGTTTATTATTATACACAATAGGAACCTTGCTATCTTCTGCTTCTTCCAGGATTTTTTCTGCTACATATCCCATTCCTACTGCTGTAACCTTTGGAGTGCCTTGGCCATAGTCATATTTAAGTGCTGCAGCTTTTTTTACTTTATTTTTCTCCATATAAGTACACTTCTCCCGCTATACTCTTGTATTAATTGTGGTAAAATCATCATCTTCAAAAAAACTTCTACAGTTTGAAAGTGAAAATTCCTGTTTTTTCTCTTTAATTGATATGTTAAAACTGTACTTGCTACCATCTAAATCTTTAAATAAGTCACCTTTAAACTTTTCTAAAATCTTAACATATGCCTTATCACTCTCTATTTCAATTGAACCAACTCTATCATTAACAGTTAAAAATGCGTCAACTTTATTCATATTTACTGTAACTACACTAGCTGCTAGCTTTATGTTTTCTGAATCAATTTTCTTACCTTTTCCTCTTTCATCTTTAATAATGAGTTTACATCCATACTCTTTATTATTGACATCCATTGGAACGTTGAGATAATAATAATCATTATTTATGGTATTAAACATTTTAAACTCTTGAAATTTAAATTCTAAGCGTTCCGCTACCTTAGCAAATAAACTAGGATCCTTCTCAGATAACTTAAGCATTTCCATCAAGTTTGATTTCAAAAGAGAAACCTTCTCTTTTATTTCATCCTTAACTATATTACTAGTAAAGTCTCTATCTATTATGGCTTCAGATTTTTTGCTTGTGCTAGATTCTAGTTTTTTTTCTGCAATATCTCCTAGGTTTTTTTCTTCTGAAGCTTTAGAAGAATCAAGTTCTTCTTTCATATCATGAGCTATTATTTTATCCTGAGAAGGTTTCTCCCCTTCTTCAACGATACCAATGGTTCTTTCATCTAAAGTTTCACTATTTAAGTTTCCTATATCATTTATTATTCCTTCTTTATAAATTAAGGTTTCCTTAGTCAAACTATTATCAGATGAACTAATATTTTTTTCTTGATTTAATACTTTATTATTGTTATTAATCTCATTTTCATTTGTGAGATTAATAACATTCCCATTGATTTGATTTTCATTTGTGTAATTTCTATTATTGTCATCACTTAAGATTTTAGCATTACTATTTATGCTTTTGTTCACATCCCTAATTAAAAATTCTTCACCAGAGCTAATTTCTTTTATTCCTAGCCCTCCATCAACATTTTCAAATCCATTATTAGATCTAATATTAATATTTTCGGATTTATTACTAATATTGCCAGAAATGTTCTCTTTAATTGCATAAGCTGTATTTTCTACTTCTGGTAATATACTATATTCACTGGAAACAACCTTACCAAAGGTTTTAATATTTTCTTCGGTCAATTTAATATTTAAAGATTTCATTATAAGTATATCATCTATCTTAAGATTTTTAACTTCATTTAATACTTTTCCAAGGGTAGATTTAATTAATTCTCCTTGAGAACTATTACTATCAATACCTTTACCTTCGATAAATTTATTTATAAATTCATCTACTTTCTCCGATGAATTATTCGCCCTGTTTATTAGCTCATTAAGTCCTTTTATTTCTAAAAGGTTGCTCTCTGTAATTGGAATGTTGTTTTTTAGCATTGCTTTAAGTATTGGTATATCTTCTTTTCTAACAGTAAAATCTAAATTTTTAAGTAATTCATTCATAAGTGGATCTTTTAAATTTGACCCTTCTCCACTTTCTGGTTTTTCAATGAAATTTGACTCTAAAATATTTAGTACAAGTTTTCCACCTTCAAATCC
>DAMAVY010000135.1:0-7703 GCA_032077725.1 Clostridium sp.
CATTGAAAGCTCTCCTATTTCATCTAAAAATAGTGTTCCCCCATGTGCTTCTTTAAAGAGCCCATCCTTACCACTGTTAATGGCACCTGTAAAACTTCCCTTTTCATATCCAAATAATTCACTTTCGATCAAACTATCTGGTATTGCCGCACAATTTACTGTAATAAATTTTTTAGTATCTCTTCTACTTAAATTCTTTATGGCTTGTGCAAAAAGTTCTTTTCCTGTTCCACTTTCACCTCTTAAAAGTATGGTTGAATCACTTTTAGCTACAGCTAGTACTAAAGCTTTAACTCGTTCAATTGCATAGCTATTTCCTATTATTTCTTTAAAAGCACCTTCTTGTGTTGAAGAAATTATATCCACAAGTTCAATGGCTTTATTAATATCCTTTATAGAAATAACACCACCTATGGTATTATTATTGTCATCTTTTATAGTTCTTCCTGTTGTTATATAGCTGTTTTTACCCCTTATATTTTTAATCTTCATATTCTTATTATCATATTCTTTGCCACTTTTGATTAATTCAATTTGTGGCTCCTCATTTTCAATTAAATTCCTAATATCTTTATTTAAAATTTCATCTCTTTTATTATGAAATACTCTTTCACAGTAACTATTAAATATTTCTACATTAAAATTTTTATTTACAGCAATTATTCCTTCATCCACAGAGTCAATAACTGCTATTAATTTTCTTTCATTTGCTTCATAATAAAGTAGTTCTATTTCATCGACAGATAATACATCTGTAATGCTATAAAGTTTTTCTCTTAACATTAGTTTTTTATCTTCATCAATATTTTGTAACTTAACACATATTTTTTTAGAAAATACTTCTACAGATAAAAGATTAATTTTTGCCCTATATATCTCCTCCAGAATTTCCACGGTAATTCCCATTCTGTCCTTTGTTATTATTTCAAATCTAATAAAGCTATTCATTTAATCATCCTACCTTTACCTATATTCACTAGTATTTTTAATAAATTACTCCGCTTTCCATAAACTTAAATGAGTAACTTCCACTAACTAAATCAAATATTTAAAGTCTTGCTTAAAAATTTGGAGTTCACTTATAAATTTGAATTTCACTTAAAACATGTAAATTATGCAAAATATAACTTTCAAACTAATTATAGCATAATTAATTTCTATTACTTAAAAAATAAGCTCCAGTTTAAGTTTATAACTAAAACTGAAGCTTAAAATTTATTATTACTATTATTATTCTAGATTAAGTTTGTTCTTTAAAATGTAATTAGTTATACAGAATAAAATTGTGAAGAAAACTGAAACAATAATTATCATACATAGAAATACAGACTGTGGAGACATATTAACAACATTTAAATTTAGAGTTAATATAACTGCACCTGTTCCTACTATTGCTTCTACAACAGTATTTATTATCATAAATCCAACAAAAGCTCCTAATAATTTATTTGATTTAAATAATTGACCTATAGAAAGAGATGTATACAGCATCATAATTTGATAAGCTAAAGATACAATTACAAAGATAATAGATTCTATAATAACAAGAAAGTTTGGTCCAATTTCAGGAAGAATATTTTTAAATTCTCTAATTATATCTTTAAATACACCTGGCTCATAAGCCATTATAATTATAGAAAGCACAGCTATCACAACACTTATTATTGTCCATACTATAGATACTATCAATTTATTAACTATATTTTGTGAACTTTTCACTGGAATGGTATTCATTAAATATCCTTCATCACCAAATAGGTTCTTATAAAATCTTTGTACTGTTATAAAAAGTGTTCCTACAAAGACTGCTACCATAGTTACTACATACGCCATCATTGTTATAACAGCAGGAACTCCCCCTAAAAAGTTCATATTGATCTCATCTAAATTAGTTCCAATAAATAGTTTATTAATAATTGCAAAGCCTAATAGTGCTGCATAAAGAGGTAGCATTATTCTGCCTGTAGCTTTAAATTCATATTTCATTAATTTTCTTAGCATTTATATACCTCCCTAAATAGCTCATCTACTGTCTTTCCGCTCTCTTCTCTTATTTCATCTACACTCTTTTGTAGCATTATTTCTCCATTAGATATAAAAACTACATCATCTAGAATTTTCTCAATATCCGCTATTAGATGAGTTGAAATTATTACAGTTGCATCCTCGTTATAATTACTTATTATAGTGTTTAGAATATAATCCCTCGCTGCTGGATCTACCCCTGCAATAGGCTCATCTAAAAGATATAGTTGTGCTTGCCTACTCATAACTAAAATAAGTTGAACCTTTTCTTTAGTTCCTTTAGACAATGTCTTAAGTTTAACATTTGAATCAATATTTAATCTATTTAGCATATCATAGGCTCTCTTTTCATCAAAATCCTCATAGAAATCTTTGAAAAATGCTATAATATCAGATACCTTCATCCACTCATTAAGATAAGTTCTTTCTGGAAGATAGGAAACTATTTTTTGAGTTTCTGTGCCTTGTGTAAGTCCTGCAATTTTTATTTCTCCAGCTGAGGGTTTTAATAACCCATTAGCTAGCTTTATTAAAGTTGTTTTTCCACTACCATTAGGACCTAAAAGTCCAACTATTTTACCCTTTTCTAAAGTTAAATCAATACCTCTAAGTGCTTCTTTAGTGCCATATTTTTTTACTAGTCCCTTACATTCTAAAATAGGTTCACTCATTACTCCATCTCCTTTACCATTTTTTCAACAAACTCCATAATTTCCTCACTGGTAAGCCCTAACTTTTTCATGCTTTCAAGAAAATTTATTGCTTGTTCTCTAGCTATGTCTATCTTAATAACTTTTATCATATCTACATCCTCCGTAATAAATCTTCCACTAGTTCTTTGACTATAAACAAAACCAATCCGTTCTAACTCTGCTAGAGCTTTTTGTATAGTATTAGGGTTTACTGATGCCTCTTCTGCCAACTCTCTTACAGTTGGAAACTTTTGTCCTGGCTCGTATTCTCCTGATATTATTTTTAATTTTATCTGCTCTATTAATTGAATGTATATAGGCCTTTGATCCTTAAATTCCCATGCCATCTAATCACCTCTTTTTGTATTATTGTGTTGTTGTACTAACCTCTTAATACAATAATACAACTCTCAACTGATGATGTCAATACCTATTTTTACAATTATTTAAAAAATTTAATACAGATTGAGTTGTTTTGTTGATTTACTTGCCCCCATTAATAAAATTTACATAATAAATCCCTACCATTTTATGCTTATTTAATTATACAGAATATCAATATTGTTTTCAAATATTTGTAATGATTATATATAAATACCTTTTTATGAAACAAAACAAGGGCTATTGCATCCATTTTGCAATAGCCCCTATGTTTCATATTAACTTGTATTTATTCTAAAGTCATAACGGCATCCACTATACATATCTGTTCCTGTAAATACCTTATAATATTTAAGCCTCTCTCACTTCAGCATTTACATCTTCTGCAGCAGATGATACAGGGCGTTTATTCTTTATAAATGTTAAACCCACAGATAAAATTAGTCCAACTAAAACAAATCCTGATAAAACTAACGTTGCTGAACTAAAACCAGTAGCAGCAGCAGCTTGCTCTTGAACTTGGTTATTTAAGGCTTTTAGCTGCGTAGCTGACATAATACCTATAAATAATGACGAACCAATTGCAGCTGATAGTTGTTGAAGAGTATTTAATATAGCTACCCCATGTGGATAATATTCTCTTGGTAATGGACTAAGAGCTGTTGTTTGAGAAGGTGACATGGTAAATGCAACTCCAATATCCACCATTATAAATAGCACAATAATCGTCATAAGAGATGTATTAGAATTTCCATGAGCTAAAATAAATAATGGAATAAGAATTATAGCAAATCCTATTGGTAGTAAAACCTTTGGTCCTATTTTATCGTAAAGTTTACCAGCTACAGGCGTTAAAAATCCACTTATAAGTGTGGCTGGAAGTAATGTCATTGCAGCTACAAAACTGTTTTCTCCAAGTGCACCTTGAACAAACATAGGCAACATTATAGACATAGTAAATACTGTCATCATTGAAAACATAACAAGTAATGTTCCCATTGTAAACACTGAAAATTTTAAGCAACGCAAATTTAACATTGGTTCCTTTAAAGACATTTGACGTTTGCAGAATACAATTAAACATATTATTCCAATAATAAATATTGCAGCAACCATCTTAATATCTGCAGCGCCACTAATACTGCTTATACCGTATATAAGACCTCCAAATCCTATAGTTGATAATATAATTGATAGTACATCCATTTTAGGTTTTGTAACATGTGATACATTAACTAAGAATATTGAACCTACAATCATAGCTATAAGTATAATTGCAATTAATATTATAAATAGTGCATGCCAGCTATAAAATTGTAATACAATACCTGCAACTGTTGGTCCAAGAGCTGGTCCAAGAGTAAGTGCAGCACCACATAAGCCCATTACTGAACCACGTTTTTCTTTTGGTGCTACTGTTAACACTGTATTCATCATAATAGGAATTATCATTCCAGTTCCTGCTGCTTGTATGATTCTTGATATAAGTAACATTGCAAATGATCCTGAACAAGCTCCACATATTGTTCCAACCAAAAGTATTCCCATAGCTGCTAAAAATAACTCCTTGGTTTTAAATGTCTGAATTAAAAAAGCTGTAACTGGTACTAAAACTGCTACGACTATCATATATGCAGTAATTATCCATTGTATTGTTCCTGCTGTAACATTCATTTCCGCCATTAAAGGCAATAAAGCTACATTTAATATAGTTTCATTAAATGTTGCTATAAGTCCACTAAATACCAATACCGCTATTATTGCGTTTGTATTATTCCCTGTTGTAAATTTTGCTGTTTTTTTTGCTTCCATTAAATTTCTTTTCCTCCTTAGTATTAGACTAGTCTATATATAGTTGACGTCAAAAAAATGCGTTGTATAGCCGACAAGTGGTATGACCGTCGGTACAACGCATTGCTTTGCAAGTATAACATAATATTTTCATTCATGTAATACACTAATTTTACTTTTTTTGCTTTTGCTCAAATTACGCATTACTTAACTTTTAGTATGGTTCGCATGTAATTATGGTATAATTATTATACCGTATTGGAGGTGTTTTTATGAAGGTCTGTGATACATTCAGCTCTAAATCAGATTGCTCCTTGCAAAGACTACACCAAAGTAAGCTATGCTTTGTTTGGAGCCTAATCTGTTAAATTAAATGAAATACGTACATGTTTTAGGCTCTATAACACATAGCTTTTTAGTATTCTTTGCTTTAATACTATAATAAAAGTGAAGGAGTAAGAAAATGAGTTATGTAAAAGCACACGATGTGTTACCAGAGGGAATTGTTAAAATAATACAAGAATATGTAGACGGAGAATATCTTTATGTACCCAGAAAAAATGAAAATCATAAAGCCTGGGGAGAAAAAAGTGGTATAAAGAGTAGTCTTAAGGTGAGAAATAATGAAATTTATAAAAAGTACCTTAATGGGACTACTATTAATGCGCTAACTCAAGAGTACTACCTGTCAGAAAAGAGTATAAGAAGAATAATAGTCGAAGAGAGACGTTTATGCTCATAATCATTACAGAATTATTTATTAGGTTGAATAATTATTTAAAACCATGTTACGCTTTCATTGGGTATTCCACTGAAAGTTATCATTTCTAATTTAAAACAATGCTGATAAATAAAATATTTATGAATATTTTATATGTTTTTAATTTGTATGATTATTATTACTTTCAGTTGGAGTAATGATAATCATCTTTTTTTGTTATTGGGCTAATAGTAAAATGAAACTGGGGCTACTGTCTTATTTACTTACATGAATAATAAAAAAATATATTTTAGAAAGGAGGTGCTAGATTTTATGAAAACTTTCATAAAAAAACATCAGTATAATTATATAAAAAAATGTTTATTTGATTTAAAAAATGCTTTTAGAAACTGTATAGATATTAATACTATTGAAGCAACTAAAGGGTATATACAAAATAAAATATTACGTGCTTTCACTAATTTATCTGATGAAGAAAAGGAAATACTCGATATTAGTAAAATAACTGATCCTTTGCATATATCTGGCTACTTAAAGGACTTGAATCAACATGTATACGGAATGCCAAGTATAACAAATGCACAAATTAGCAAATTATTTAAAAAGGAAAAGAAACTTAAAATACCGGACTTAAATAAACAAGATTCTAAGCTTGTATATTTAGGTTGGATTGATGTATCAATTAGAAAATTACTTATAATTTATAATTTGAATGGTAAATTTTTAGGTATGGTATGTAGACTTCCAAGCTCTATTGCAAATAACACTAATATATGTGTTCTTTGCAATCATATAGGACCAGAAAACGAGGTAGCATTTGTTTCATCTATTTGTAAAACGTCTAATCATAACATAGATGCTTATAAATCAATAGGCTTTCATATATGTTTAGATAGTGCCAAGTGTAATGAGCGAATTGGATCCGTCGAAAAACTTGAGAAAATTTTAAAGGATGTTAACAATATAAAGTGACAGTAACCTACTCTCTCCACAAGTTAAAAATCACTATAACTTATAAGCCTAAAGCTCCTTATATCATGCTTTAGGCTGTTTTCTATTAACCGCAAATTATGATTTGGCAAGAAAACCTCATTTACTTATGATATGGTTCTCCGTATTAGTAGTAAGTGATAGCACTTTTAAATTACAAGTAGAATATCTTTTTACAGATATTCTACTTGTAATTATATTATTGATTTTTAAGATTAGCATATACAACAATTTTTCTTATTGCTACCTTGTAATAAATCCTGTTAGTATTCTTATAAATTTTTAGAATTTGATTCTATAACATTATTTTTTGTGCAATAATTGCAATCCATTCACTATCCTCTTTTAGAGATTCGCCAGTAAGACTCCCCCTCATATCAATAATTTTAAATCCACAATTTTCAATTATTTCACTAATTGTTTCAACAGTATAATCATTAAACCAATTTCTATATACTTGAACACCCTCATTATCAGTAACTATATATTGGTCAAGCCAAATATCATTATCATATTGAAATCCCTCTTCTAAGACTATATGTGTTTTCTCTCTCCAAAACCCACCTTCGCTAATATACCAGTTTTTCTTTAGACCACATTTTTTCCTTAAAACTGGTGTAGAAATATCAAAAATGAATAATCCATTTAGCTTTAAAGCATTATATACTATCCTAAATAACTTATCTCTTTCCTCATCTGAAAAAGTATTTATCTCTCCATAGATCTGCATAACAACATTATAATCTTCAAAATATTTAAGATTAAGAAAGTTATCGCACTTATATTCTATATCCAGTCCTTGTTTCTTTGCACTACCTTTAGCATACTTAATTGTGTTTTGTGAAAAATCTATCCCTGTTATTTTATGTCCATTTCTGCACAGTTTTTCTGCATATAATCCTGGACCACAGCCTAAATCTAATATTGAACTATTATATTTCAGAACATTCTTATTAAGAAAATCTACTGTTTTCTCAATAATTAAGGTTCTTCGTGAAGCTCCATCAAAATTGGGTTCAATATGTGCCTTAAGCATCTGCGTAGCAATATATTCTTCTGTCCATATATTCCCACAATCCTTATTAAATAAAGGTGGCTTTTTA
>DAMAVY010000136.1:0-7692 GCA_032077725.1 Clostridium sp.
TACCTCCGTTTTTAAGCCTATCTATAAACTCATGTGCTTCCTCTAGTATAGTTACATCTGCAGTAAAGTCTGTATCAAATATTTTTTTGAAGCCTAATCTTCTAAGGGAAGATACCATTTTGCCTGTAACAATAGTTCCAGGTTCCATATTAAATTTTTCTCCTAGTGCAACTCTTATAGCTGGGGCAGTTTGAATAATTACATACTTATCTGGATCGGATAGTGCTTCCCAAACCTTATCTACATTACTTACTTGAGTTAATGCTGCAGTTGGACAAACAGCTACACATTGACCACAGAAAGTACACATGGTATCTATCATTGGAAGTCCGAAAGCAGGAGAAACAACAGATTCAAAACCTCTATCTACAGCAGAAAGTATGCCGCAGGTTTGAACTTCATTACACATAGTTTCGCATCGTCTACACATTATACATTTGTCAAGATTCCTGTATATAGCCCCACTAGAAGAATCTTTTTTATAATTTGACATTGCTCCCTTATATTTTATTTTTCTGATTCCCATATCTGCAGCAAGTTTCTGCAACTGACAGTTAGTATTTTTTTCGCATACAAGGCAGTCAGTAGGGTGATCTGATAGAAGCAATTCTACCATTTTGCGTCTTGCTTTGATTGCTCTTGTTGAATTTGTTTTAACTATCATTCCTTCAAAGGCTTCTGTAGAACAGGAAGGAGCAAGATTTCTACGTCCTTCAATTTCAACTAGGCAAACCCTACAGGAAGCTGTTCTATTTACCATTTTAATATCATGCAAATCAAGATAGCAAAGTGTAGGAATACTTATATTAACTGTTCGTGCAGCATCAAGTATTGAAGTGCCTTCTGGTACACTCACATTAAAACCATTTATGGTCAAATTGATCATTTTCATGTTTTTTACTCCTTTTTCTCTTATTTCCTTGTAATAGCATTGAACTTACACTTACCTGCACAAGCACCGCATTTAATGCAAACTTCTTTATCAATAATGTGTGTCTGTTTTACATTACCAGTAATAGCATTTACAGGACAAACTCTAGCACAAGCTGTGCAACCAACACATTTTTCTGAATTAATATTATATTTTAGAAGTGCTGTACATACACCAGAAGGACAGTTCTTATCTTCAACGTGGGCTACATACTCATCCCAGAAGAAATTCATTGTACTTAAAATAGGATTTGGTGATGTTTGACCTAGACCGCAAAGAGACGAATCTTTAATTATAAGACAAAGCTCTTTTAAATCTTCAAGCTGTTCTAAAGTTCCTTTACCTTCAGTAATATCTGTTAATATTTCCAATAGACGTTTATTCCCAATCCTGCAAGCAGTACATCTTCCGCAGGATTCATCAACGCTAAATTCAAGGTAGAATTTGGATAAATTAACCATGCAGTTATCTTCATCTAAAACTATCATTCCACCTGAACCCATCATTGAACCTATTTGACCTAAGCTTTCATAGTCAATAGGCGTATCTAAATGCTGGGAAGGAATGCAGCCTCCTGATGGGCCACCAGTTTGAACAGCTTTAAATTTCTTGTTATCTTTTATTCCTCCACCAAGATCATAGATGATTTCTCTTAAAGTAGTGCCCATTGGTACTTCTACTAATCCAACGTTATTAATTTTTCCAGCTAAGGCAAATACCTTTGTACCCTTGCTTTTTTCAGTGCCTATAGAACTAAACCATTCTGCACCTTTTAAGAGTATTGGACATATATTGGCAAGAGTTTCTACGTTATTTATGTTAGTAGGTTTTTTCCAAAGACCTACTTGAGCAGGGTAAGGAGGTTTAGCAGTTGGTTCTCCGCGGCCGCCTTCAATAGAATTTATCAGTGCAGTTTCTTCTCCACATACAAAGGCTCCAGCACCGAATTTTAATTCTATATCAAAAGAAAAATTGGAACCTAGTATGTTTTTCCCAAGTAATCCAATATCATAGGCTTGCTTAATAGCAATTTTTAACCTTTCAATAGCAAGAGGGTATTCAGCTCTTATATATATGTATCCCTTACTTGCACCAATGCAATAGCCACCTATAGCCATAGCTTCAAGTACAGAATTAGGATCACCTTCTAGTATGCTTCTGTCCATAAAAGCACCTGGATCTCCTTCATCTGCATTACAAATGAAATATTTAATTTCTGATTGAGATTTTCTTGACATTTCCCATTTAACTCCTGTTGGGAATCCTCCGCCACCTCTTCCACGAAGTCCACTACGTTTAATTTCATCAATAACTTCTTCGCCAGTCATTTCAAAAAGTGCTCTTCCTAAAGCTTCATAACCGTCTAGTGCTATGTATTGTCTTATATCCTCTGGGTTTATAAGACCACAGTTTTTAAGTGCAATTCTTATTTGCTTTTTATAAAAAGGAAGATCATCTTGCTTTGGTAGTTTATTTCCTGTTTCTGGTTCACTGTAAAGACATTCTTCTACTATATTGCCGTTGATTATATGTTCCTTTATAATTAGTTTTGCTTTTTCTGGAGTAACTTCAATATAAAATATATTTTCAGGCATTATTTTTACAATAGGACCTTTTTCACAAAAGCCAAAACAGCCTGTAGTCTCAATTTTTACTTTGTCTTTTAGGTTTAACCTTTCTAATTCTTCATTAAATATTTTTAATACTTCGCTACTATTTGATGCCATACAACCTGTTCCACCGCAAACAAGGATATCTATACGAGAAATACCCTTTGTATTACTTTCAGACTTTATGCCATAGGACTTTATATCAGAGCTACCTAGTGAAGCGTTTTCACTGTCACAAAGACGATTTTCAACTAGCTTTTTATATTCCTCCTTCAAAGTTCTTAATTCTTCAAGGGAAGTTATTTTATTCATATTTATCCCTCCCTATATTCCTTAATTATCTTTTCCACATCTTCAACTTGCACTCTTCCAAATACTTTTCCATCAACTGTTACAACAGGAGCTAGCCCGCAAGCACCAACACATCTTAAAGTATCGATTGTAAATAAACCATCGTCAGAAGTATTATTATCATTAATCTTAAGCTGAGTTTTGAACTCTTCTAGAATTTTCTCGGCACCTTTTACAAAACATGCTGTACCCATACAAATATTTATTACATGTTTTCCTCTAGGCTCTGTTGTGAAGTATGAATAAAAAGTGACAACGCCAAATACTTTTGCGGCTGTAATTCCAAGTTTTCTAGAAATAAAGAGCTGCAACTCCATAGGTAAGTATCCGAATAAATCTTGAGCTTCGTGGAGAACGTTAATAAGACATCCTTCTTTTTCCTCTATGTTATCTATGTAAGTCTCAAGTTTTTTTAGTTTATCCCCATCTAGTATATTGTTGCTCATGTTTTCACCGTCCTTTCATAATGGCAGCCACATAACTTATAACTTATTAAATGAGAATGGCAACCATAAGTATATTTTTATATTCATATATACTTTTAGCTAAATTAGAAAATATATACTTAAAAAATATAATCCTAAGGTTATAAGTGATATCATTATAGATAAGAACGACTATTAGAGTACCAAAATGCATATGCTCCATGGAATCCAATATGATTTCAAAACTTATGGTGTGGCAAAAGGATAATTCTTTTGCATTGCATTTTAATGAAAAGGAGAAAAAATATGAATATCGAAATTAAAGGGGTTACAAAAGAAAACTTAAAAGAAATTTTATCTTTACATGTAAGTGTAAACCAAAAATCATATGTGGAATCTACAAAACAATGTTTGGAAGATGCTACAGAATGTGATTGCTACAAACCTGCAGGGCTTTATCAGAATGGAATTTTAGTGGGATTTGTCATGTATGGATTGTTTCCTAAAGAGGGTCAGAAGGGTAGAGTGTGGTTAGATAGATACTTAATTGATGAGTGCTTTCAAGGAAAAGGATTTGGAAGTGTCATGTTAAAAGCAGTAATTGAACATCTTATCAAGATATATCATTGCGACGAAATATATTTAAGCCTTTATGAGGACAATCAGCGGGCTTTGCATCTATACCAGAAATTTGGCTTTCAGTTTAATGGGGAGCGAGACATCAATGGTGAGAAGGTGATGGTGAAGAGAATGGCAGCCATATAACTTATAACTTATTTTTTACTAACTTTAGTCAAAGAGCTAAACTTACTAGGCTTTAATGGGGATATACCTAAGAGAATAAAAAATGGTTATTTATATATACTTAAAATTAATAATAGGGCCTTTAAAAAAGCCTTAAGGGGAAAATGATGAATAAAATTCAAATATTCTATTTTAGTGGGACAACTAAAATTGTTTAGCTGTTATATATGATTTTAAAACACCATAAATAATTGTTTTAGGATAACAGCAGTGATATTGAAAAGTGTTGCTGCTGTTTCTATTTTCATAGATTTGCACTTGGAATATAATTAAAGTATAATATTTGAAACAGCTGTAAATTATTACAGGTAAATAGAGGGGGATAGAATTATGAAAATACGCTTTGAAGAGTTTAAAGATGAAATTGATACTCTTATAGAATTTTTAACAGAAGATACATGGGAATTTTATGGAACACCTAATCCAAAGCCAGAAAGGATTAGAGCTAGTTATGAAAACCATTATTATACTGGGGACGACTGCAAAACATTTTGGGTTATTTTAGACCATGACACAAAAGTGGGAATGATTAGAATATATGATTTACAAGATGGTGATCCAATGTTTGATATAAGAATTTCAAGCAAGTACAAAGGTATGGAGATTGGAACAACTACTGTCAAATGGCTTGTTGATTATGTATTTAATAATTTCTTGGATAAAGAAAGGATAGAAGCGAATACAAGGCAGGATAATTATGCTATGAGATGTGTATTCCACAAGTGTGGTTTTGTTAAAGAAGCACACCATCGAAAAGCGTGGGTGGGACAAGATGGAATACCGTATGATGCAATCGGATATGGAATTACTAAAGAAGATTGGCAAAGTGGAAAAACTATTCCAATAGACTGGAATGACTTTAGGTGTTAAGTATATAAACACTAAATATACAGATAAGGTTTACTAATATAATATAGAACATTTTGTGTATATAGAAAATCATTCAGGAAGTGAAGTAAATGGGTAATAAATTTGTTGTTGATTTTCCAGAGTTACAAGATGTAACCCCTTGGATGAAGATGGTTGGAATTGTTAAAGATGAATTTCCTGGTTTAGAAACTGCAGAACAGTTAGACAGTTATAAGCAAACTGTTATAAAAAATATAAATAGGAAGACTGCAATTTGTGTAAAGTCTGAAAATGAGATTGTTGGAGCTTTGATATTTTCTTATAATTTAAAATGTCTTTCTTGGATGGCGGTACACCCTAATTATCGCAGAAAAGGAGTAGCATCTGCATTGATTGAAAAAATGCTTGAACTATTTCCAAAGGAAGTGGATATTTCAGTTACAACTTTTAGGGAAGGGGATACAAAAGGAATAGCTCCAAGACGACTATACAATAAATTTGGTTTTGTTGAAGATGACTTAGTAGAGGAGTTTAATTATCCTAATCAAATATTTATTTTGAAAAGGTAACTGGGAAAATAGATGCCTTTTACAGTCTGCTTTTAGTAAGATTGTAAGCAGTTTAATAAATGAATTAATGAATTAACCAAAAAAGAATTATAGGGCGTTAATTTAAATTTTTACTTATTAAAATATAATTTTGTAATAATAAAGATTGTAAATATATATTATTATATTGAAAAATCTTACCTTAAAATACAGGTAAGATTTTTTTTATTTTTCAAGGAGGTAATAATGCTCAAAATAGTTACTTATTTGTGATAAAAAGAAAAATATAGTTACTGTTGTAATTTTATAGGATATAATATTATTGATGATATATATGAAAACAGACCGTTTATTGGAAATAATAATTATTATTATAAGAAACTAAGGGTATTAGGAAATAAAGGGAGGAATTAAAGGTGAAAGAATTACCTGAATCTTATGTGTTAGTAAAACAAATTAACCAAGTGTTGAAGGGAAAGGTTATTAAGCACGCTGAGGCAAACCACTCACCTCATGCTTTTGCATGGTATACAGGAGATATTGATGAATATGAAGACAAGCTACTTGGTAAAACCATTACCACTGCTGAAGTTCATGGTGGAATTGTGAAAATAAGAGCAGAGGATGTGGTTATGATTATTTCTACTCCTATCAGGTTCCACAGAGAATGTGAAAAAATAACTCAAAAGCACCAACTCTATATTGTGTTTGAGGATGCTACTTCAATTACCTGTGCGGTACAGATGTGGGGATGTATGTTTTGTTTCAATGAAAATGACCCAGAGGGGATGCCACAAAACTATGTTATTAATAATAGTAATCCGTCTCCTTTGGAGGATAAGTTTAATGAGGAGTATTTTAAGTCTTTGCTTGAAAAAGAGAAGCTTTCTGCTCTTTCAGCAAAAGCTTTTCTCACCACAGATCAGCGTATAACAGGAATTGGTAACGGTACAGCACAAGACATACTTTGGACTGCAAAAATTCATCCTAAACGTAAAATGTCAACTTTATCTGAGGTTGAGCTAAAAGAAATGTACAAGTCTTTAAAAAGTATCCTCACGGACATGATGATACAAGGTGGCAGAGATACAGAACGAGATTTGTTTGGTAATCCTGGAGGGTATAAGACGATTTTGAGCAAAAATACAGTTGGTAAGCCATGTCCTATATGTAATACTATAATTAAAAAAGAAGCATATCTCGGAGGGAGCATATATTATTGTCCAAGCTGTCAAAAATTATAGGCTTTAGTTAAATAGTGTGATACCTATGAAAATGTTCATTGCTTTATAAGCAATTTGATAAATTTATACAACAATATTGAAGTGATAAAATTTAAATATAATTCCAAGTGAGGCATAGATTAATAATTTGAAAATTAAGGGGGAAAACAACATGTCAGAAGCTATTGATTATAATGATTCTATTATTATGGATACTTTTAAAGGTGAAGTTTGTGAAAAATTAGGGAAAGAGTCTTGGGACTCTCTTACCTTATGCATTGGTACACCAGATATTCATAATGAAGCAAAGTGTGGGTGCAGTACTATGAGGCAATTCATGAAAAGATTTGATGATATGACTGATAATGCTGTAGCAAAAGATATTTTAACTCATGTAAAACATGGGCTTAAGCATTCTCAGTTCGCGTTTGCGAAAGAAAAGTTCGCTAAATATAACAATATTGATGATTTCATAAAAGCATGTCTTGATGAAGAAATTAAAAATTTTACTAAGCTAAGAGATACAGGCGAATCTTTTTACGGTCAAGTAATAAATGACGAAGTACTTGAATTCCTTTTAAGTGAACCTGGTATATTAACTGCTATACGAAAAGGGTCAGAGCTGCATATAACTGCATTTCCTAGCAATATGGTTGAATATTTAAAAGAAACAGATGAACGTAAAAAGCGTTATCACGCTTGTCATTGCCCATTTGCAAAGGAATCTATTTTGCATGAAAAGGGAGAAGTATCTAAAACGCTATGCTATTGCAGCTTAGGACATGTAAAGATAATGTGGGAAGCAATATTCGATATGGAACTTGACGGAGATGTTATAGAATCAGCTTTAAGCGGAAATCTACTATGTAAATATGTTATTTATCTTCCAAAAGAGATTATGGATAAGTATGTATAATTATTAAGGCTATTGAAATATTATCCAATATTATT
>DAMAVY010000137.1:0-7662 GCA_032077725.1 Clostridium sp.
ACCAGCAATAGTTGGAATGCTTGTAAATGCACTTTATAATGTTGTGGATAGAATGTACATTGGACATATACCAGGAATCGGGAACTTAGCTATTACAGGTGTAGGAATAACTATGCCAATCTCAACTATAATTATGGGTTTTGGAATGCTAGTAGGACTTGGAGCTGCAAATACCATATCCTTAAGGTTAGGACAAAATAAAAAGGATGAGGCTGAAAATATTTTAGGAAATGCCTTCACTTTGATTATAATTATAAGTATATGTATTACAGCAGTAGGTCTGATTTGGGGAAAGAACATATTAACTTCCTTTGGGGCCAGTGAAAATACTATTGGATATGCACAAGAATATATGCAAATTATCTTCATGGGTACCGTATTTAATTTACTTAGTTTTGGACTTAACCATACCATTAGAGCAAGTGGAAGCCCAAACATTGCCATGGCGTCAATGATAATTGGAGCAGTTACTAATATAATTTTAGATCCTATATTTATATTTGCGCTTGGTCTTGGAGTTAGAGGTGGAGCCATTGCTACAGTAATTGCTCAGATAGTATCAGCGATTTGGGGAGTAAGTTTCTTTTTGAAAGGAAAAGCTACCTTAAAGATAAGGGCTAAAAACTTCAAACTAAAAAGGTCCATAATTACTAGCATATTTGCCATAGGGGTTTCACCTTTTAGTATGCAAATTGCAGGAAGCGTAGTTCAAGTTATATCTAACAATTCACTAAGATATTTTGGTGGAGATTTAGCCATAGGGGCCATGACAATAATAAATAGTATAGTTATCTTTTTCTTCATGCCAATATTTGGGCTAAATCAAGGAGCTCAACCTATTATAGGCTATAACTACGGAGCTAAGAAGTATCAAAGGGTTAGGGAAGCTATAAGATACCCTCAGATAGCAGCAGCTATAATTGGTACAGTGGGATTCCTAGCGGTAGAGCTTATTCCACAAGTCCTAATTAAATGCTTTAACTCAGATCCCGAGCTAATGAGGATTACAGTAAAAGGAATAAGAATAGAGCTAATCATGATGATATTTATCGGAGTACAAATCATAAGAACAAATTACTTTTCTTGTATAGGTAAAGCTAAAAAATCTATGTTCCTAAGCTTATTAAGACAAGTATTACTCTTAATACCTTGTATATTAATTCTTCCAAGAATACCACTACCAAATGGTGAGATCCTTGGACTTACTGGAGTATGGCTTGCAGCACCTACAAGTGATATTATTTCAATAATAATTACAACTATATTCTTTAAGCGTGAAATGAAGTTACTTGATGAGATGCCTATAAACGAAGAAGTAGAACCAGTAATTTAATATTGATAAATCACTATATATTTAAAGGGAACTTCATTTAAGAAGTTCCCTTTAAATATATAGTAATCTTGTTAATTAATAGAATACATGTTTACATAATGTTACCTAAATGGTAAAATTGGTTTAAAAGGTGGGGGTGTGTGGATATGATATTTAGTGAATATAAATATGAAAGACCTAACTATGAATTAACAAAGGATAAGATAACTATTTTAATTAATAAAATAATTGAGAGTAATGATGTAGGTGATACTAAGAAGTTTATAAATGATGTAAACGTTATAAGGAATAGTATTTTCACTATGAATACTATAGCAAGTATAAGATTTAGCATAAATACACAAGATGAGTTTTATAGTAAAGAAATAGAATATTGGGATGAATATGAGCCGTTTTATGATGAATTATATTCAGGGTTTTACAAGTCTTTAGTGGATAATAAATTTAGAGCTGATCTGGAAAAAGAATTTGGTAAACAGTTTTTTAATATTGTAGAATATAAATTAAAATCATTTTCCAATGAGATCATTGAAGATTTACAACTAGAAAATAAGCTTACTTCAGAATATGGTAAACTTATTGCTTCCGCTAAAATTATGTTTCAAGGTAAAGAAAGAAATTTATCTGGATTAACACCTTTTATGCAATCAAAAGATAGAGAGATGAGAAAACGTGCAAGCGAAGCTAATTATAAGTTTTTTACTGATAATGAAGATACAATAGATAGAATATATGATGATATGGTAAAGGTAAGGACAAAGATTGCCCATAAATTAGGTTTCAAAAATTTTGTGGAACTTGGATATATAAGAATGTTAAGAACAGATTACGATTCAGAAATGGTAAAGAATTTTAGAAAGCAAGTTAAGGAGTTTATAGTTCCCGTTGCTAGTAAGTTATATGAAAAACAAAAAAATAGATTGTCTTTGGACGAGCTCGAATACTATGATGAGAAGTTTGAATTCTTAACAGGAAATGCAAAGCCAAAGGGCGATGCGCAGTGGATACTTAATAATGGAATAAAAATGTATTCTGAGCTTTCCTCAGAAACAAAGGAATTTTTTGATTTCATGACGAAAAATCAATTAATGGATTTAGTTACTAAAAAAGGAAAACGTGGAGGGGGATATTGTACTTTTATACCTGACCATAAGTCGCCATTTATATTCTCAAACTTTAATGGAACTGCAGGGGATGTGAAGGTATTAACTCATGAAGCTGGACATGCATTTCAATGTTATAGGAGTAAATGGATAACTATACCAGAATGTCATTTTCCTACTTATGATAGTTGCGAAATTCACTCTAAGAGCATGGAACTTTTCACATGGCCATGGATGAAGTTGTTTTTTGGGGATGAAGAACAAAAATATAAGTATTCTCATTTAGGTGGCATAATTAAAATGATGCCTTACCACGTAACAGTTGATGAATTCCAACATTTTGTATATGAAAATCCTAGTGCAACTCCAAAGGAGAGAAAAACAGCATGGAGAAACATCGAGAAACAGTATCTTCCTCATAAAAATTATAAAGAATGTGATTTCTTAGAAAGAGGAGGATATTGGTTCCAGCAAGCACATATTTTTAAATCTCCATTTTATTATGTTGATTATGCATTAGCTCAAATATGTGCTCTTCAATTCTGGGAAAGGGATAAAGAAAATCATGAAGAGGCTTGGGCAGATTACTTAAAGTTATGTAATGCTGGAGGAACCATGTCTTTTGTAAACTTAGTGAAATATGCTAATTTAAATTCACCCTTTGAAGATGGCTGTGTAAGTTCAATAGTAGGAGATATAGATAGATATTTAGAAAGTATAGATGATAAAACACTTTAAAAAGTGATAGAAAGATTAATTTAATAAAAAAATATAAAAATCCGCTTTACGTGCATTTGATGGAGTAAGTTCAATTATGTAAATGCAAGATTTTAAATTTTACTTATATGGAGTTGTTGCAAAACTAACAAATTAAGTTAGTATAGTAATGGCTCCATTTACATTTTTAGGATTAAGCTTATATAAATCTGTATAACAATAATTTTGATTAAACCTTAAGTTTGAATATAAATTTGATAAAAAACTTAATTAGGTGTATACTAATACAGTGGGAAATATGTCATATTATTAATATTTCTTTATATTTCATAGGTAAACAACTTTAAAAGTATGTGGATACACTACAACAATTAAAATTGTTAGAATACAGAAAATAGTTATAATAACCCAATATAAGGGAAATAGAAAACAAAAGTAAAAAAGAAGAAAAAAGAAAAATTAAAGGAAAATTAAAGGGAAATAATTAATCATTACGTTTAATGTATAGGAACTGTAGATAATATTAAATAAAACACGATTAAAAGGTTAAGAATTTTCTTAACCTTAATTATATGTTCAAAATTAAATTTTTCATTCGAAGGGAGTTTTTACATGAGTAAAAAAAAGGGATTAAGTAAAGAAAAAG
This sequence comes from Clostridium sp., assembly GCA_032077725.1. Taxonomy (GTDB): domain Bacteria; phylum Bacillota; class Clostridia; order Clostridiales; family Clostridiaceae; genus Clostridium_J. Next base: position 3,800 of record DAMAVY010000137.1, read on the forward strand.
AATTGGGTCAAGAAAATGAATTAGGTAGGGAACAAATTCCTAAATTACTACTAAAGTTTTCAATACCAGCTATAGTTGGTATGCTTGTAAGTTCACTTTATAACATTATAGATAGGATATACTTAGGACATATTCCAGGGGTAGGAAATTTAGCTATCACAGGTGTTGGAATAACTATGCCAATATCATCTATAATCACAGGTTTTGGTATGCTAATTGGAATAGGTGCTGGTACTACCATATCACTAAAACTTGGACAAGGTAAAAAGGATGAGGCTGAGAAGATTTTAGGAAATGCGTTTACTTTGATTTTTATTATGAGTATTTGTATTACTGTTTTAGGTTTAATCTTTGGAAAAGATATTTTAGGTATGTTTGGAGCCAGTGAAAATACCATAAGTTATGCTCAAGACTTTATTCAAATTATCTATATGGGTACTATATTTAACTTAATAGGCTTTGGTCTTAATCAAAGCATTAGAGCAAGTGGAAGTCCTTTGATATCTATGATGTCTATGCTTATAGGATCCATAGCAAATGCAATTCTAGCTCCTATATTCATATTTGTATTGGGACTTGGAGTTAAAGGGGCAGCCATTGCTACAGTAATTTCACAATTTTTATCGGCAGTTTGGGCTGTGAGTTACTTTTTAAGAAAAAAATCTAGTTTAAGAATTAAAGCTAAAAATTTAAAAATAAAAAAAACTTTTGTTTTGCAGATATTTGCTATAGGAGTTTCACCTTTTAGTATGCAAGTTGCTACAAGCATAGTTCAAGTAGTAGCTAACACTTCGCTAAAAACATATGGAGGAGATTTAGCTATAGGAGCTATGACTATAGTAACCAGCATATCAACATTAATTTTAATGCCGATTTTTGGAATAAATCAAGGAATGCAACCAATTGTAGGATATAACTTTGGTGCGAAGAAATATGCTAGGGTTAAAGAAGCTTTAAAGTACCCACAAATAGCAGCGGTTATAATTGCTATAATTGGAACCTTACTTGTAGAGCTAATACCTGGCCCAATAGTAAAGTTCTTCAACTCAGATCCAGAATTGTTAGCAATTGCAAAGAATGGGATGAGAATTTATCTTTCCATGATGATACCAGTAGCTTTGCAAATTATAAGATCGAATTATTTCTCTTGCATTGGTAAGGCTAAGATATCTATGGTATTAAGTCTATTAAGACAAGTATTACTTTTAATTCCTTGTATTTTGATTTTGCCAAGACTTACAATACCTGTTATTGGTACTATTGGACTTGCAGGAATTTGGCTAGCTGGACCAGTTAGTGACATTCTTTCTGTAATGGTAACATTTATGGTATTTAAGCGTGGAATGAAGAGCTTAGATGCTTCTATGGTAAAAGAAGAAGCAGTAGTTGCATCAGTAGCTTAAACATATGTACCCTCAGGGTTTTAACCCCGAGGGTATATTTATTACCACATTGTTAATATTTAATTCATTGACTTGACGCTAAAAAAAGAATACACTTAATAAATCAGTTGATAGTAAATCGGTTTACTATAAGCTGGTTTATTATTTTTTAAGGAGGATAGATTGGTAGAGAAGCTGGGTTTAACAATTAATTAATAGCTTCTCCCAAGATGTGATATGGATTTATTAAGAGAATTTTTAACACTGGATAGAAATATTCACGCCCTACATATGCAGTGTACCCATAAGGTATTAAATAAGGAAAATATTCATATGGGTCAGCCACCTATACTTAGAATACTTTTAGATAGCGGTGAATGTAGCCAAGCAGAAATTGCAGATAAGCTTAACATTAGTCGTGCATCCATTGGAGTATCCATGAAACGTATGGAAAATGCTGGGTTCATTACAAAGGAAATAAATGAGAAAGACACAAGATGTAATAATGTAAAACTAACTGAAGCGGGAAGGGCTGCAGCGTTAAAGGCAGAGGAACATTTATTTGATATAACTACTAAAAAGTTAGAAGGATTTTCTGATGAAGAGACAGCTCAGTTTATCGAATATTTAAAAAGAATGGAAAAGAATATGAGAAATTATAGATGTGAATTGATGGAGAAATAATATTTCGAAAATGGCGAAATGAAATTGAGAGAATCACGAGAAAAGAAATTTATGTTTTATTATAATAAAGAAATTTATGATTTTATACAGAGTAAACAAGGTATGTGGATTTACCCGCTAAGTATATACTTGGAGGAGACTTGAAAGGTGATGATTTAATGAAGGAAATTTTGGGTTACATTAAACCCTACAAAAGAGAAGCGATTTTTACTATATTATTTGTAGTTCTCGAAGTAATTGTAGAAATGACTCTACCAATACTTATGGCAGATATAGTAGGTAAGGGAATTCAAAGTGGAGATATGGTATATATCATTAAGACTGGTTTATTCATGGTTGGACTTGCAGCAATATCTATTTTAGCTGGTATCGGAAATTCAAAATTTTCGGCCAGGTCTGCAATAGGGTTTGCAGCTAATTTAAGGAAGGGGTTATTTGAAAAGGTACAGACTTTTTCCTTTAAGAATATAGATTCTTTTTCTACTGCGTCACTTAGTACAAGGCTTACTAATGATGTAACTAACTTACAAAATACAGTTATTATGATTTTGAGACTTGTTGTTCGTATTCCACTAATGCTAATATTTTCAATAGTTATGGCTATTAGTATAAACGGCAAATTAACACTAATTTTAGTTATAATAATGCCAATACTAATATGTGCCTTAGGGTTTATTATCTATAAAGCTATGCCATTATTTGGAGTCATGCAAAGTTGCATTGATAAATTAAATGGAAATGTCCAAGAGAATCTTACCAATGTACGTGTGGTAAAGTCCTTTGTTCGTGAAGAATATGAGAAGGCTAAGTTTAAAAAATCCAATGATAGTCTTATGGATACAGCTTTAAAGGCAATGAACATAGTAATTTTAAATATGCCAGTAATGATACTTATGATGGATATATCCGTAGTAGCAGTAGTTTGGATTGCAGGTAACCAAATTATAGGTGGGGCTTTTGATGTTGCATCAATGACAGCCTTCATAACTTATTTATTCCAAATATTAATTTCCCTTATGATGATATCCATGGTATTTATAATGATGACTAGAGCTAGTGCATCCTATAAACGTATTGTGGAAGTTTTAAAAACTGAGGTAGATTTACATGACAATGAGGGAGCAGTAAATGTTAAAAGCATCCGTGGAGATGTAACCTTTGAAAATGTGTCATTTAAATATAATGAAGAAGACACCGAGTACATTTTAACTGATATTAACTTTGAGGCCAGTGCTGGAGAAGTTGTTGCAATAGTTGGAGGTACAGGTTCTGGGAAGACTTCATTAGTTCAACTTATACCAAGGTTATATGATGTATCTAAAGGAAGAATTTTAATTGATGGAAAGGACATCACTACGTTTACTGTAGAGTCTCTTCGTGAAAATATTGGAATGGTACTTCAAAAGAACACACTTTTCTCAGGCACAATTAGGGACAACCTAAAGTGGGGGAATCCAGAAGCTACAGATGAAGAAATGATAGAAGCTTCTAAAAGTGCTGAAGCACATGGATTTATAATGGGTTTTCCAGAGGGTTATGACACTTGGATTGACCAAGGGGGAGTTAACGTATCTGGTGGACAAAAGCAAAGACTTTGTATTGCTAGAGCTATGCTAAAAAAACCGAAAGTATTAATTCTTGATGATAGTACTAGTGCAGTAGATACAGCTACAGAAAAGAAGATTCGTGAGGCCTTTAAAACTAACCTTAAAGATACCACAATACTTCTAATTGCCCAAAGAATTAGTTCAGTACAAGATGCTGATAAGATCTTAGTTGTAGATGACGGAAAAGTTA
>DAMAVY010000138.1:0-7620 GCA_032077725.1 Clostridium sp.
TACAAGGGTTTAAGTGGTTTTATTGAAGTTGAATCAAAGGAAAATCAAGGAACTAAATTTACTATATACATACCCCAAAAGGAGTTGGAGAATTTAAATGATGGACATAATAATTGTAGAGGATGATATTAATATTGGTATAATTCTAAAGCGAATTATAGAAGATAGACAATTAGGTCAAGTTGTTGAAATTTGTGCAAATCCCATTGAAGGTGAAGAGCTAATATTGAAAATAAATCCAGAAATAGTTTTAGTTGATTTATTAATGCCATTGAGAGATGGAATAACCATAGTAAACCATTGTAAAAAGAAATTCGTTAAATCAAAGTTTATAATGATTTCTCAAGTTGTCATTAAAGATATTATTGGGAAAGCTTATGAAAGTGGTGTAGAATTTTATATTAATAAACCTATAAATGCCATTGAGGTAGAAAGTGTTATAAAAAAGGTTAGTGATAAAATTAAGATTGAACAGAAGTTAAGCAAAATAGAGGAAGTGTTTAACATCAACAACTTGGAGTGTTGTGAGGATACAGATATTAATAATAAACTGAAAAATTGTGAAAATAATATTAATTATGTAATGAAAAGAATAGGTATTATAGGTGAAGTGGGATGTGGGGATATTAAAAATATACTGTTGTATTCAATAAAAGAAGATATTAATATAGAACAATTTACATTAAAAGAATTATTGATTATGTTTAGTGAAAATTACAAATCTATAGAGCAGAGAATAAGAAGAACAGCATTAATAGGAATGAAAAGTTTAGCTAACTTAGGTATAGAAGATTATATGAATGAAACATTTTTAGAATACTCTACTAGTTTATATAATTTTGAAGAGGTGAAAAAACAGATGGATTTTATTAGAGGTAAGAGAAAGGTAGGAGGAAAGGTTAATGTGAAAAAATTCTTAGAAGGATTAATAATATATTGTGATAAAAAAAGGTAATTAAATTCAATGGATTATTTTTGGGATAAAGTAAATTTAAGAAAAAAACATAGTTCGTATCTTCAACTTGTAGATATTAGAGTATTAAAATAACTAGAGGTTGGATTAAAAAATAATAAAGTAAATATTATTTTTCGAAACTTTCTGAAACTTTTGAAAACCAAGGGTTTAAACTAAGGTTAGAAAATTCTAAAAATTCAGAAGACGATTTCGAAAGGACGTGTTTATTTTGTTAAATGTTATTACTGGTATTGGTTTGTTATTATTAACTTTAATATTTTTTTCAATTTTTAGTATGAAAGCACCTAAAGGTAGTAAAGCTATGTCGGGGTTAGCTAACGCTGCCGTAGCAACATTTCTAGTAGAAGCGATACATAAGTATATAAGTGGAAATTTATTGAATTTTAGTTTCTTGAGTGAAGTTGGAACAATATCTGGAACAATGGGTGGAGTTGCAGCGGCAATTTTAGTACCTATCTCAATGGGAGTTAATCCGGTTTATGCAGTAGTAGGAGGAGTAGCATTAGGTGGATATGGTATACTTCCTGGTTTTTTTGCAGGGTATATAATAGGGTTAGTAGCTCCAATATTAGAAAAGAAATTGCCTGAAGGATTAGATATGGTTGTAGGAGCAATATTAATAGCACCACTTGCTAGATTTTTAGCTATGATGATAAATCCAGTTGTTGATGCTACATTACTTAATATAGGGAATATGATATCAGCAGCATCAGTACAATCTCCCATGGTAATGGGATTCTTACTTGGTGGAATAATAAAAATGATTTGTACATCACCTCTAAGTTCTATGGCAATAACAGCTATGTTAGGATTACAAGGCTTAGCTATGGGAATAGCATCAATAGCATGTGTAGGAGGGTCTTTCACTAATGGAATGATATTTAAAAATTTAAAACTTGGAAATACAAGTAATGTGATAGCTGTTATGTTAGAACCATTGACACAAGCAGATATAATAACTAAAAATCCTATTCCTATTTATTGTTCTAACTTTTTTGGTGGAGGCTTAGCGGGAATAGCAGCAGCTTACTTTGGAATAATAAATAATGCACCTGGAACAGCATCACCAATTCCAGGATTATTAGCCCCTTTTGCCTTCAATAATCCTATAAATGTTATATTAGCACTTATATGTGCAGCAATAGGTGGAACATTAGCAGGATATGTAGGATCAAAAATATTTGGAGCACTTAAAAAAAAGAAAGATAAAAAAATTAGTGAGGAAGTTATAGAACAAGCATCATAGGGATATATATATGAGAAAGTTCGGACAGCAGGTTAGGGTATCAGGTACCCAATATCACTATGAAAATATTATTTCATAAAGCTAAAATATACTTAGATATTATTTAAACTATAAGAGAACTATAAAAGAAAACTAAAATTTTCTTTTATAGTTCTTTAATTTTTTCAAACACTAATACATCAACAGTGCTCTTTCTAAAAATTTTTAATAAAAGCCATGCTGAGTACAGGGAACTATTTAAAATGATAAATAGATAAATTGCCTGATGGTTTATAACAAAATTATTCCGGAGTAAAATAAAGGATATTATTGAATTTTATAGAACTACATTAAAGAGGATGTGATTGAAGTGAGTGAAGAAAAAATAAGAAATATTCTTGTAGACTTTGATGATAATTATAATAAAGTTACTAAAAATTTATTAAAGAAAGAAATAGAATCTGCGATAAAATGGTATGAAGAAGTAAACGCCTGTAATTGTGCATTACACATAGAATACATTATTATAACAAGTGAAAAAATAGGAAATGAAGATGATATTATTCCTAATAGCATATTTAGTAATTTTAACTCTGGTAGAGAATTTGATTATGAAAGCAGAATATTAATATTAGAATATAATAGTAACACTAGATTAGCAGGATTTAGAAATATCATTGCTCATGAATTGAGTCATGCCAGATTTAATTTTGAAATGTTAAACAACGGAATAAAGAAAAATGATATAAGCCTAAATGATAAACTTATAAGTGATGTAGACCCAGCTATTAGCATGATTGATGAATACATGGCATGTAAATATTCTAATATGTATTATTACGATTTGGAGTCACTAAGACACTTTAATGCTTGTCAAGATAACTTTAATAATTATTATGATGAAAGAAAGAATAAGGCAGGAGCCTTGAAACCATTAGCTACCCTCATTTGTAATATAATAATTTCTGACAATGTTTTAAAAACAAATAATATAAAAACAATGGGGATATATAATAAAGATGTACGAGAAATAAGGAAAAAATTAGAGAAAATAGACTTTATTCCAACGGAAGAGCAATATAATTCACTTGTAAGTTTTCTAAAAGAAAAGGAATATTGCGCATATAATTAAACTCTATAATATATAGATAATAAAGATGAGGAGAATTTCTCCATGGAATATATGTAAGCCAAATGTATATAACTTTTTGATGACCATTGATTATCTAATATTCCTAAATATGTTATGATATTATCAATAAGCATTAAGGAGAGTGGATCTTATTGAAAAAGTCTATAGATCTTATATTTGGAATTATTTTAGTATCATACTGTTTAATTATAAATTTGATTAGCGGTACAAAAATTGCATTTAGTGGAATACTAGCACTAATAGGAGTAATTCTTATCATTTATCATTTTATAAAAAATAGATTTAAGGAAGAAAAGCATTTTATTAAAGGGATAAAGATAATAAAAATTTTCATTTCCATAGGATTAGTATTTTTTATGATTTTACAATCAATGATAGTATTGTATCCTAAGAAAAATGAGTCAAATTCAGATTATATTATAGTCCTTGGAGCAGGGCTTAAAAATAGAAATCAATTGAGTACAACGTTAAAAGATAGATTAGATTCAGCGTTAAAATGTGTAAATGATTATAAAAATCATGGATACATAGTTGTTTCAGGAGGACAAGGACATGATGAAGATTTATCAGAAGCAGAAGCGATGAAAAAATATTTGCTAGAACAGGGATTATCTGAAGAAAAGATAATAATAGAAGATAAATCTAGAAATACTAGGGAAAATTTTAAATTTTCAAGGGATAAGATAGAAGAAAACTCTGGTAAACCTATAGAAGATGTTAGTGTAAAAGTAGTAACTACAGATTTTCATGCATTCAGAAGTAATTTTATAGCTGAAAGAAATGGATATAAAAATATTAAATTTTATACTAATAAAACATTTTTTTATTTGGTTCCTGTATTTTATTCAAGAGAGGCAGTTGCCATAGTAAAGAGTTTCATTTTTGATAGATAAGTAATGAAGATTTTATTGTGGCAAGACAAGATATGTATGATGCTCAATAAGAGAGAAACTAGGAATATCTGATTCTCTTGAATTGAAGCTACTTGATGAATACAAAAAAGATTAAAGTATAAATATTAAAAGCACCGCGAGCGGTGCTTTTAATATTTATTTAAACTACAATTTAGAAATTGTTGCAAAATATATTCAATTACTTTTGAAGGACCTGAAATAGAGCTAGTAACCAAGTTACTATTTTATTTGTTTTCCCATAGTCTGTCCGGGGTACTTGCCAGAGGATTGCCTAGAGCTTATTTATAAGTTACAATGATGAATGATATAACTAGAAATTTTCGCTTAATTATACAGTTATTAATAAATTAGTGAATGTGTATAGAACAAAGACTATATGGATAAGTGATAAATAATGGGGTTCTAGATTAGTTAAAGGGGGGGCTTATGAAGAATGATTTAACCAAAGGGAATATTTTAAAAAAACTTATAATTTTATCGTTACCTATTATGGGAACAGCACTAATAGAAGCAGCCTATAGTATGACAGATATGATTTGGGTTGGTAATTTAGGCGCTAGTGCTGTTACTGCAATAGGTACGGCGGGCTTTTTCACTTGGCTTGCCTTAGCATTTATTACAATTCCCCAAATAGGAGCAGCAGTTGGGGTATCACAAGCTATAGGAAGAAAAGATGTAAAAGATACCAAAAGTTATATACAACATTCTATACAATTGAGTTTAGTTTTTGCCGTTTTGTATGGGATTACAATGATAATCTTTAGAAAACAGCTTATAGGATTTTTCAACATTAAGAGTGATGATATTGTTAGTATGGCAATGACTTATCTTGTTATAGTGTCGGCAGGAATGATATTTTTCTTCTTACCGCCTGTATTTACAGCAATATTTAATGGTCATGGAGACAGTCGGACGCCTTTTAAAATAAATGTAGTTGGGCTTATGGTTAATATGATACTTGATCCTATTTTGATATTTGGCGTTGGTCCATTTCCTAAAATGGGGGTTTCTGGAGCAGCTGTTGCAACAATTTTTGCACAGTTTATTGTAACCATAGTATATATTTTTGTTATCATAAAGAAAACCAATTATTTTGTGCAATTAAATTTTCTGCAAAAACCTGATTGGGGACATATGAGAAAAATTATTAAGTTTGGCGTACCTGTTGCGGTTCAAAGTGGAGTATTTACGTTAATCTCAATAATTATAGCAAGAATACTTTCTAGATGGGGATCAACGCCTATTGCAGTGCAAAGCGTCGGGTTACAGGTGGAATCAATATCATGGTTGACAGCTGGAGGTTTTCAAACTGCCTTAAGTGCCTTTGTAGGGCAAAATTTTGGAGCGAAAAAGTGGGATAGAATATATAAGGGTTATTTTACAGCTCTAGGCATTGTTTCAATTATTGGAACGCTTACATCTTGCCTTCTAATATTTTTACCTGGTCAAATTTTTTCTGTTTTTATTTCAGAGAAAGAGGTAATAAAAGAGGGTATAATATATTTAAGAATACTTGGAGTTTCACAACTTTTTATGTGCATAGAAATAACAACTGAAGGAGCTTTTAATGGTCTTGGAAGGACAGTTCCTCCTTCAATAGTAGGAATTACGTTAAATGCTATGAGAATTCCAGGAGCACTTTTATTGCCAATGGTTCTTGGAGTGAGTGGTGTGTGGTGGAGCATAAGTCTTAGCAGTATCATAAAAGGGGTAATACTAGCAAGTTGGTTTATTCTATTTCTCGTAAGACATCCTGAAGTAAAAGCAGCAAGATCGAAACAAGTCACTCTCTAGTACCTATTGAAGCTGGATGCAATTATGTTCAATATGTAGATTCCAAAATGCAGAGGTAAAAAATTTAAATATAAGAGAATTGGTATGCCTTTAATGCTGGTTGACTTTTATCAGGTTTAAAGTTAGAATAACTATGGGTTAAATATTTAACATTTAATTTAGAGTTAAATATTTATTATTTACGGTTGGAAGCTTTTCAAACTGTTTAAAGTTTTTATTTTAAGGATGGAGAGCTTCTTTACTGAAGTTCCCCATCTTTTTTTATATATATGAGCTATATTATAAGCAAAGGAGTGTAAGTTTTATGAAAGTAAACGTTACCGAAACAGTCTTAAGGGATGCTAATCAATCTCTAATTGCAACACGTATGCCTTTTTCTGATTTTGAAGGGATTTTACAAACACTTGATCAAGCAGGTTATTATTCCCTTGAATGTTGGGGAGGTGCAACATTTGATTCTTGTCTGCGTTATTTGAATGAAGATCCATGGGAAAGATTACGTAAGATTAAATCAAATGTAAAAAACACAAAATTGCAGATGCTTCTCAGGGGACAAAATATTCTGGGATATAAGCACTATCCAGATGATGTAGTAAGAAAATTTGTTGCACATGCAGCGATGAATGGAATTGATATATTTCGAATTTTTGATGCACTCAATGATTTCAGAAATATAGAGGTAGCAGTAGATGAAGTTATAAAACAAGGTGTACATGCACAAGGATGCATCTGCTATACAACTAGTCCTATCCATAATATTGAGAAATATATTGAAATGGGTAAACAACTGGAGATTATGGGAGTTCACTCTATATGCGTTAAGGATATGGCGGGCATCATGGGTCCACAGGAAGCATATGACCTAATAAAAGCACTGAAAGAAAATGTAAAAGTGCCTATTTTCCTGCATACACATTCCACTACAGGACTTGGTCCAATTACATATACCAAAGCAATTGAAGCAGGATGTGACGGCATCGATACAGCGATTTCTTCATTTAGTGGAGGCACATCTCAGCCTGCAACAGAGACTATGAATTATGCCATTAAGCAGATTGGATTTGAGACAGATCTTAATGAAAAAGTACTTAAGAAAATAAATAATTTCTTTAAACCTCTTAAGTCTGAATATATTACTTCTGGACTTATGGATCCTTTTGTTATGGGAACTGAAACAGATGCACTTGTTTACCAGGTACCGGGAGGTATGCTATCAAATCTTGTTTCACAACTTAAGATGCAAAACGCAATTGATAGATTGGATGAAGTACTTTCAGAAACACCTAAAGTAAGAAAAGATTTAGGTTATCCGCCACTAGTAACTCCAATGAGTCAGATGGTTGGAGTACAGGCAACTGCTAATGTGCTTTCAGGGGAGCGATATAAGAACATATCCAAAGAAGTTAAATCATATATCAGAGGAGAATATGGACGTGCCCCTGGTGAAGTAGATTCAGAACTTATGCAAAAAGTTTTAGGTGATGAGAAACCGATAACTTCCCGATTTGCTGATACTTTACAACCTGCATTTGAAAATTCAAAAAAGGAACTTGTAGGC
>DAMAVY010000139.1:0-7614 GCA_032077725.1 Clostridium sp.
ATAACAGAGAAACACATAAGCTTCCCTACGACGTTGGCAAGAAGAAAAATTCCCGAATGGAGATGACAGAAATGTCAAAACAAAAAGAATACGCTTTTGTATTGGATTCTACAAATAATAAATTAGCACCTACAAATACTAATAAAGCATGGATACTAATTAGAAAAAAGAAAGCTAAATTATTACAAAAGTATCCTATGGCTATCCAATTGAATTATGAAGTAAATATTGATATATCTAAAGAACCTAAAATAATTTGTGGAATAGATGATGGTTCAAAGCACATAGGAATTTCGTTAATTCAAAAATGTAAAACTTGCAATAAACCTATATTTAAAGGAACTATTGAATTAAGACAAGATGTTAAAGGATTGATGGATACTAGAAGAGGATATAGACGATATAAAAGAAGTCACAAAAGATATAGAAAAGCAAGATTTAACAATAGAAGTGCGTCTACTAGAAAAGGTAGAGTTGCACCAAGTATATTACAAAAGAAACAATCTACAATTAGAGTTATTAATCAATTATTGAAATTTGTCAATATAAAAGAATTTCATTTAGAAGATGTCGCAGTAGATATAAGAGCATTAACAGAGGGAACGAAATTATATAAATGGCAATATCAAAAGTCTAATAGATTAGATGAAAAAATAAGAAAATCAATCATATTAAGAGATGGTTGCAAATGTATGGAATGTGGTAAATCTAATTGTGTATTAGAAGTTCATCACATAGTTCCCAAAAGACTTAAAGGTAAAAATAATCAAGATAATTTAATAACACTTTGTAGTAACTGTCATAGTAAAACAAAAGGACAGGAAGAAGATTTTATTAAACATTATCAATTAATGATTAATGGCAAAAATATAAGATTTGATTACGCTCAACATGTTATGCAAGGCAAAAATTGGCTTAGAAATAAATTATCAAAGCTAGGGAAACTTGTATTAACTACTGGCGGAGATACCTCTAATAAAAGAATAGACTGGAATATAGATAAAACCCATAGTAATGACGCATTAGTTATAACTGATTTAATAATTAATAACGAACTATGTAATATAAAAGATTGGATTATTAAACCTATGAGAAGAAAACCTAAAGCTAAAACTGATGAATGTTTAGGTTTTAAGCATAGAGACTTGATTAAATATACTAAAAAGAATGGTGAAAGCTACACTGGTTATATAACAGCATTGTATCCTGAAAAGAAACAATGTAATATAACAACTTTAGAAAATAAAATATTAAAAAGATATGGAATTAAGTCTTGTAAATTATTATGGAGATTCAATAAAGTATATTGGTTTTAAAAATAATCGTAAAAATAAAAAATAAATTTAAAGGAGGGCTGGTTGTGTTTTGTTACGATTTTCATAACCAGGATTAAGATGATTAAAAAATTTATAGGTAGTTTATGTTTAGTCCTTGTAGTTATAGGTTCCTTAGTATTTATTGGATGTAGCTCTACTAATAAGTCAGCTATGAATTCTTCGCCTGACAAGGATGAAAGTATCACCGTATTTAATCCGTCAACGGTTACTGAAGATTATATAGACAAAGATGCTTTAAAAGATGAGAAGTCCAATAATTCCAAAGAAGATTTAAAAGTTATGCCATCAGATAAAGAGGAAACCAAGGTAGAAAATAAAGCAGATAATAATACTACTAATCCCTCTGGTGAGAACAGTAAAAACACTACTCCACAAGCTTCTATAATAGATGCAAGTGGACTTAGCAACGAAAAAATATCTTGGTGGTTTAAACCCAACAAGAATCACGTAACTCCTGAAGTAAACCTAAAATTAAAATTTGATTTAGCGAGTTATGATGCTCATTATGTAGGTGACACTAGCAGAAAAGTTCTTTATCTAACCTTTGATGAAGGATATGAAAATGGTTATACTTCAAAAATTCTAGATATTTTAAAAGAAAATGATGTAAAAGCAATGTTCTTTGTTACTTCACCTTATTTAAAAGGTAATCCAGAGTTAATTAAAAGGATGGTAGATGAAGGACATATCGTAGGTAATCATACAAACCATCATCCTTCAATGCCTGATGTAGCTGGAAATTCAGAAAAATTCAACAATGAATTATCAGATGTTGCAGACAAGTATAAAGAGATCACAGGGCAAGATATTCCTCTTTACTTTAGACCACCAATGGGTGAATACTCCGAAAAAACCTTAGCAATGACTAAAAACCAGGGCTATAAAACAGTGTTTTGGAGTTTTGCATATAAAGATTGGGATATAAATAGCCAGCCTGATCCTGTAAAAGCTAAAGAAACCATAATGAATGGGCTTCACAATGGTTCAATCGTGCTTATTCATGCAGTTTCAAGAACTAACACAGGAATTCTTGACTCTATATTAAAAGATGCTAAAGCTCAAGGATATGTATTTGAACTGTTACCATAATATAACTTTGCGAGATATGATCCAAGGTTTATGTTTAAAAAATTTATTTTATCCTTATTAAAAATTGCATAATTATACCCAGTAGGACTTGTTGTTCCTACTGGGTCTTTTAAACTAAATATTTTTCTACTATTTTCCCATTTTCTCTAAAGCTTTTGGATATACATTAGTGCTAAATACTTCTCCTGTATCAACATTTTTGATATCAATTGTAACTTTTATATCATCTGCTTCAACACCATTATATAAGTGGTACATTGCAGCAGATGAACCTATACCCATTAAAGCAATAGAATCCAATCCTTGTTCATAATCTGCTTGAACTACTTCTAAAGTAATATTAGTAAAGTCATCGTTATACTTTATATCTTTTATTGATTTAAAATCTCCTGAAGTTTTTATTTGTTTAATACATTCTGTTACTGAGGTTTTCATTTGTGCCATAATCTCTTCATGTTTATCTTTAGACATTTTAATTGTCATGGAGCCGTCTTCATTAACTGTAGCATCTTTAGCTCCTTCCTTTTTCACATCTTCAACTTTAGTACTCATGTCCTCACCTTCAAACATTGAAGCTGGTAATGTAACTGTAACATCTGAAAGCCCCTCATCTACTTTAACATCTTCATTTTTCTCTGTAGCTACGGTTGTATTTTCCTCCTTGGAGCCCTTGGCTTCATTTGAACTTCCACAACCTGATAATAAAAATACTGCTGCACAAAGTATTGCTACTGCTCTTTTCCCCTTCATCAACTATATCCCCTTTTAATTCATCGTAATTTATTAACATTATTGCTACCAATTGTTCATATATGTCAACACCATTAATAATACACTATTTGTACATTTATGTAAATGTGTTACTTTATGTCTTTTTATTTGAAATTTGCCCAATAAAAAATATATCTAGCCTAAAATGGATTACTATTTAAAAATTTATCTATATAACTATTTACAATTTTATATATATAACTTTTTAAAATTTTAAAATTTTAAAAAGTTGTTCTGTTTATCAGGGTTTCAGGAAATTCACCTTATAAAAAGCATAGATGTTAAGTGTTAATTAATTTAAAAATAAAAAGTATGAAAGGAGAATTAAGTAGGAGCCTAGTACGTGTAATACACTCTCCTACGAAAAAGAATATGAAAGAAAAAAATAAAGTAACTAATTATGGAGAAGATCTTAGCTTTGAAGAGGATTGTGACTATAACGGTATCTGTGACGATATCCCCGGCACTCACGTATCATCATTTAATTTTGCTAAAGAGGCTACACTTAATGAAGTTTTAATCAAAGAGGCTATTGCTACGTCATCCCCTTCTAATAATATTTCTTCTAACAATATCCTTTCTGATAACCGCAAACTTAAAACTGAGGCACCTGAAATAACTCCTCCTATTAATGGTGAGCCTTTTGATATCCAAAGAAGTTATAAAATAAGAAAATCCACAGCAAGGATGCTTAATGAGATTAAAGCTATTCATCCAAATGTTAATGTGTACATGAATACTATTGTAGATGCAGCACTTAGAAATTATTATGATTACATTTTTAATAAGGATGGCATGAAAACTCTATAATCTTAAATAATTAAGTCTTATATTGTAAAGTTAAATAAACTTCAGATTAATCACCTTGATACACCTAAATTAGATAAAAATATAATATACTAAAGATTAATCATGCTATATTAAGCACTTTTAAATTAGCTTTAAACATCCATTGTATGAAGTTTTAAATGCCTTACTTATGATTTTTTAGAATATAACTGCTACTATTACATGCATTGAAATTCCTTTATTCTATCATTCTCATCAGTTATATATTCTATCTCTAGAAAATTGTTATTTTGTGCATTTAAATTTATAATTTCAATAATATTCATAGATTTTGAGTATATATCCACAAAGATAACATCAACCATTAAAAATGCAAGTTCACAGTTACTATTTAAGAATTCATTATAATTTTTTACTTGTTGAGTATTAGTTCCACAAGGAAAAATTTAAAGATTTAGAGCAGCAACATAGTATGGTGATTTAGAAGTTATTTCATTAAATTCTTGCCCACTATATATATCTGAATCAAATAAAAAGTCACCTTTCTCAACAAACACCTTGTCTTCAAAAATTTCCCAAACATACGTATCCATATTTATACCATCAGTTATTTTGTTAATAAAAAAATTGTATTCATTTGGTACTTTAAATCTTAATCCTATAATCATATTAACCTCCAAAAATCATAGTCATTCCTTTTCCTATACCTGATCCAAGTAGAGCAATTAGGAAATCATACGCTACACCGATATCAAACTCAACAACATCTGCTATAGCGTTTATTCCAATTAGTGCTCTACCCCAACTATTCCAAGCCCCTTCTAAGCACATCCTATAGTCCTTAAAGCCGACGCATCTTTTGGGGTATTAAAATCTTTTAAAATTCGTCATTAACCATTGGTATACAATTATTTAATCAATCTGTAAACCTTTTATCTTATGTCATTTTAGAATTATTATTTGTTACTTACTATTTAAGTATTTAATATTTCTTTTAGTAGTAAATTGCATAATATCGTCATAAAACTTTTCATTTTCCAGCTCATGAACATTAAATTTATATTTATAATTTTGTGTTTTAATATACATATATCTTATAGTTCCTTGAGCCCTGTTAATAGTATCATACTTTCCAATCTCTATTTCCAAGATATCTTGCGAAAGAATTGTAATCTTTTTGCGAAACAGTTTGTATAATACAATTTCTTTATCTGATAATGTTAACTTATAATCATTAAATATCATAATGAGCTTTATTACAGAAACTAATATTCCTATACTAGCAGCAAATAATTTAGAAATATTCGCTATATTCATAAAAATTATAGTAATTATCGTAAATAATATAATATCCCTCAATATACCTTTAATAGGTACATATTTTTTCTTCATTTATGTCAATCCCCCAATTTAACTCTAATTTTCAAAAATGATATTTATCTTTCAATTTAGGTGCAATTTTAATTGTTATAGGAATTGCAACAATGATTAATATAAGTCCAACTCCAATTATGTATATATTATTTATAATTATACCTATAATCATAAATATACCTGGTAATACAATAGGAAATAACATTAGCGCCGCTAAAAACTTTTTCATTATTACTATTATTATCATTGATGTTACCACCAACGTCAAAGCTATTGAAGCTAGTATAATACTTCCACTATTTCCATATCTAGCTGTTAGAATTCTATTCATGAAAATACCCAAAAAAACTCCTACTATACCAACATACTTCATCTTATCTTTCATATAATCACCTTCAATAATGATAATTTTTTATTTCATCTGCATAATAATATATAACAAGACCTACTCAAACACTTGTAGCATTGCCAACTGCTCCAGCCACTATATCAACTACTCCACCAAATGTTTGTACTTTATCAAAGTTTTGTTATACCGACAATTCTTTTTTATATTTAGCATATATATAATTACTTTTTATATTTTATTTTATATAAATACATAGCCATTCCATTAACATTCAACGGACCTAAGATTATTGATAATCCTATTATTCCAATGCCACAAATAAAAACATCAAGTTTCCCAGCAGTAATATAAAAAGAATTTACATCTAATACTTTAGCTATAAATATTAATATTATAGATATAACTATAGATACAATAGCGTCTTTTATAAAAAATATATCATTCTTACCTGTTTTTACACTATCAATATACTTTTTATTTTTTACAATTATCCTTCTAAAAAAACATACTCCTATAACAATGATAAAATTTAGAAATATCAATACATTCGCTATCATGCTTTCTGGCATAAAAACTTTATTGCAAGTAGATAAATACATTGAGAAAGCACCTAAGCTGGAATTCAACCCTGTATAAATATATCCTACTAAGTACCTCTTTTTTTCATCTCTATTTGATACCATTATTAAAACACTTAATATTATCGACATTATGAGTGTAACCTTTGCTACATTCACATAAGCTTTATCGTTTACTATCAATAATGTACTAAACATGAGATTCATTACTAAAAACCCAACACAAGTAAAATTATTAAATCCTTTAAGGTCTTGTAACTCCATTTCCTCCATTTTTTTCACCTTAGCTGACCTCATATCTTTATCTTCCTCCTAAAATCCAGATATAATCGAATCTTTAATATTATCTATATCATCTTCATAAACCTTAGATAAGCCATAACTTCCAGCTTCAATATAATTACTAACACCATTTAGTCCAATATCTATCCACTATCCCTATAGTTATACAATATTTTATACGATGGCTAAAATCCCTGTATAACGATTTCTCCTATTCTTCCATTAGTTATTTCTTCATAAGCTACATTATTCCCTTCTAAATTTAAATAGAACATATTTGATTTCCTCTTTGATTGCCAAAACAAAGAGCCGTCGCTCATGACTAGAACTAGTCATTTTGCAACAGCCACTTTCAAAAGATCTTTAATATAAATTAATTACTTATCATTAAATTTATTATTCTTATATTTATATATACCTAAGCTACATAAAGTTATTATAAGACTTAAAAACAGGATTCCCATTAAAGCTATAAATAATGGCTTATATATAGAAGAAACTTCTGGATATCTATCTTGTATAATAATAAAAATTAATAAAATGATTACTAGTAATGCAAATTGTGTAGTCATAACTAATAAGTACTTTCGTTCTTTTTTATCTCCTTTATACCTTAAAACAAATATGAATGAATATATAATAATCACTAATAATATAGCAAAAATTATTGGTTTAGGTATATTCTCTATGCCCAAAAATCTAATAAATGATATAACCATAAAAATTATTATAGTCGCTAAAAAATTTTTTTTACTTACCATAAATTCACCTATTCCATAAATTTTTAATATGTGTAACTAATCTCTACCCAGGTATCATAAGTGATACTCTAAATCTTTGATTTAGTTAGTGGAACTTCTCCCACCGAATTCATATGAGTCGGAGTTTCCTATTTGAACGGAGTGAAAAGAAGTTTCAACTTGAGTTCCATTGGAGTCTAATATTCCTATGATGTCATTCTGCGCATTTCTAATTTAGAAATATTCTGTATTATTCAAAGTGAATCCTACTAGGCTATTATCTTAATAGTTATAAACTATCTTTT
>DAMAVY010000140.1:0-7609 GCA_032077725.1 Clostridium sp.
ATTACAATTCTATATGATTCATCCCATATTATATCAAAATTGCTTGTAGCACAAACCATAAGTTTTTCTACACTATTAAGTTGAAATCCAGCAGCTTCATAATAATTAATTAATCTCATATCAGCATCTGGAATTATAACAGGGTCTTTCATGTCAGATATAGAATTAACGTATAAAGTTAATGCCTTAATTATATCCTCATTAATTTTAAAAGGTGGTATTGTAAATATGCATTTAGTAATATTAGGCTTTATTAACGCACCACCTATTCTCTTATTATTCTTTGTTATCCAATAACAAAAATCTAGTTTATTATAACGATTAATTTCTCCTTGAAAACTCAATGGCATCCACTCATTAAAATTACTTAATCTATAAATTGCATGGTATCTACTCCACTCTTCAGCATTTGCTTTACATATTTTATATTCTTCTAAATAACTCATAATGTCACCTTCCCCTCAACTTTCATCTATTCCCTAAGTATTAAAAGTAGAAATCGTCAAATTTCCGAATGGTTATAATGCTCTTTCTCCATTTTCACACCATTTCTGTGTCACATAAATATAAACACCAAGTTACAAATCAACTTTTTCAAAGTTTTTTTCTGCAATGTGGCAGGCAAACATATTTCCTACAATGTATACAAGGATACCTATGATTAAAATTGGCATTTGACGAATCAGCATTGTACTTTCAACGCTATCAAGCCAGGCAAATGCTTCTATATGAACGAGCGATTCCATTAGAATCAGCATGACAGTGACTGGAATAATGCCAAGCAAAAATGCTTTACCAACTTTATATGCAGTCTTATAGAATTCTGTAAAAAATATCATATTGAATACCGTAAAAATTATAAGTCCAAATCCATAATAGGCAATATTTGCATCAATTCCAACGGGATTTCCCTCTGCAAAAAGCCTTGTGCTGAGATAGGCAAAAGGTACTGAGATGATTAACTGCGCAAGCTCTGCAATAATAAAAAGCATATACTTTGCTTTTACCACATCACGTTTTTTTACTGGTAAGAAAGCGGTATAAAAAGCATCCTGATTTTCCCTGCCATTGCAAAGTGTGATAAAAGGGGCAAGGCAGCCATAAAGAAAAACTGTACTATATGGGTAACCAGGTATAATGACTAAACATCCTAATAATATAAAAATATACAATGTAGGGTGTGCTGCTAATCGGAATTCTTTATAAATCAAATGAGCCATCATATTGTCTCCTTTCCGTACGAACCATGATCTCTTCTAGCGATAATTCGTTCTTATCTTCTTTTGTTCTTAAATGTTGAAATGATTGAATAAATGCATTTTTTTTCGCACTTAGTAAGATTTTTCCAGTCTGGATATAAGTGATGTCATCTGCACATTTATCCAGATCAGAGGTAATATGGGTGGAAAATAGAATGCTTCTTTTTCCATCGTGCACTAAGGATTTAAAAATCGTGAGTAGTTCATCCCGGGAGACCGGATCCAAACCGCTGGTTGGTTCATCAAAAATGAACAATCGTGCATGATGCGACAGGGCGAGTGTGATTGCATATTTTACACGCATTCCTGATGAAAGCTGTTTGATGCGTTTCTGGGAATCCAGCTCAAACATTTCCATATATTTTTGATAGGTAGTATTGTCCCAGTTTTTATAAAATTTGCTTGTTACAGAAGTGATATCTGCTATTTTTTTGTATTGGTAATAATCAATGCCCCCCAGAACGATTCCTAATTCCTGTTTGCACAATTCCTCCTTATTTTTAAAATCATATCCCAGCATTTCAATCTCGCCAGAATTCGGGCAAACCATGTTCAACATAGACTTTATGGTCGTGCTTTTTCCAGCCCCATTTTTCCCAATAAGTCCCATGATCCTTCCTTCTTCCAGAGAAAAACTTACATCATGCAAATTAAACTTAGGATATATTTTAGAAAGATTGTTTACTTTCAGTAATTCCATACTATTTACCGCCCTCTCTTGGATAAAAATTATCCATAACAGCTTTTGCTACACACATAAACTGTTCGCATGGCATCAATGCAATTCCTTTGGAACCTGGAGTCTCATCACCTAGCACGACAAGCATGTCTCCAATTTTCAGATTCAGTTTATCCATTGCCTGCTTTGGAATTACGACCTGTCCCCGCTCTCCAATTTTTGTGGTGCCAAACATATATTTCCCTTTGGGTGCAATTCCAAGTTCATCGTTATCACCATCATAATGCAGTAGGTCATCAACAGAAACATTATACAACTCAGCTAAATTATCGCAGTTTACAATATCAGGAACCGTTTCCCCGGATTCCCATTTTGATACCGCCTGTCGGGATATGCCTATTTTATATGCAACTTCTTCAATTGTTAGATGATTCATTTTTCGTAAATACACGAGATTCTTACCGATAAGGATTTTTTTACAATTCATACTTTATATACCTCCAAATTATATATATCCTATCATGTAAAAAAAGAACTTACAACCAACTATTACAAACATAAAATGTTAGAACTAGTTGCGTTATGTATAAATAGGTGTAATTCATGGTTTATGCTCCTTCATCAATTAATGTTATATAATCATTATTCTCAATGAACCTACTATATTTCCCTTCTTTTCCACATAAAAACTCATCTAAAAATCTTATTGTTATATCGTTTATTACTTCATGTGCTTTTTCTACAGATAAAATTTTACTTTCCATTTTTTCACCTTTTATTATTGAATAATCTGTAAAGGTCATATGGCTAGAACCATTAAGCTTTATAAAAGACTTATAACCACATAAATAATTAAAAAGCTCCTTTTGTCCCTTATCTGAATCTCTTAGAACATTATCATAGAGAATAATTTGCTTTTTAAATTGTTCAGAATCAAATTTAACTTTCGCAAAATCAATAAACATCTTCATAGATGCTTCATAATTAAAACTACCTCTTCTAAAATTCAAAACAGGTGTATTCAATGTTTGTTTTTCTTTTATATCTTCGCTTAAATTTAGAAATTGTAAAGAAGCATCAAAAAGCACTGTAGCTTTAATTCTAGAATCACATTGAGTAGCTTTAAAAACAGCTGCTCCTCCTAATGAGTGTCCTATTATTCCAATTCGTTGTAAATTAAGTTTATTTTTTATAACATCATCTTCATTATTTAATTTTTCTAACTGATCTAATACAAATAGAATATCATTTTTTCTAACATCTATAAGATTTTCCTTTTCCTCTTGAGTATATTCTTCCTTTTGTGGTTCAAGTATTTCTCCATTTGGAAAAACAGTGAGCATGCTATCATAAATATGCTCTATTGTAAATACCACATAACCCTCATTTACTAACTTTTCAATGTTAAAAGTCATATAATCCCTTGGGGAACCAAGGCCAGTTGAATGCATTATTACTGGATATGTAACATGTTTTTTACTTATAGGAGCATCATTATATATATTAGTCCTTATACTTCTAATAAACTTTTCCTTTTCTGTATCATTTTCTAAAGGTACCATTCCTTTAAACCTGTTAATAAATTCATCTTCCCTTGGACTATATAAGTCCACATAAAGTGCCTGTCTATCTTCTTTCCACATTTCATCAATGGGATAATAAAAACTTATAATTACCTTCCTATTCTCATCGCTCTCTATCAATGTTTCTTTTCTTTCTTTATCTTCTAAAACTCTTACTATCCTTCCTATTTTCATTTATATTTCTCCCCTTTTATAAAATTCACTATGTTTAAATGCAAATATTATCTTATTTAATATATTGATAATTATGAATATATTTACATTGTAACACTTAAAATGAACTGAGCAAAGCTCAGTTCATTTTAGATATATATCTATAACTCCATTCCATTAAGCACATCTCTAAGTTATGTGGCTGACATTAATAGTTTTCTTTAATGCCACTAAACACATTAAATAATTATCTATTTGTAAAATATAGCTGTGATTAAAAAATCAGTGCCATATTTTTCATTCACAATTAACCCGTTTTCTGACCATTTTCCAAAACCTGCTTCTACAGCAAGAGGTCTCAAATCTCCATAAAAAGAAAATACTCCTTTAGTCCAAATTTTATTATAACCATACAGTTTTATAAGGTTTTTTTGTTCCTTTAAGTTTTTATTTGCAATTCTATTAACCTTGAAAGTATCACTAGTAACATTAAAAAAATCTTTATAAAATAGTGTACTTTTACAGTAATGTGCAAACAATATACAATTAACATTGCCACAAATTTTAATATTGCCTTTTAATATAACATTATTTTTATCACTAATTTCATATGCCTTATTAATAAGATCATCACTATCCATTATATATCTCCTGTTTTGAATATTATTGTTTATATAGATAGTGTGCTCTTAATAACTTTTATTATTATAATTATATTCTCATTTACTTACTTTCTTTAATCGCCTTTTCTGAAGTTTCAAAGAGCTTACTACTCATATAGATAATTAACTCCTTAAGTTCAATATTGTTTACCCACTCTTTTGGCAATGAGAAGTGTCATAGCATGCACCAAGGATATTACCACAAATGGCACCTGTTGAATCACTGTCTCCATCATGATTTACAGCCATGATTAAAGCTTTCTTAAAATCCTTTTCCTTTAAGGAACAGTAAAGTGCAATTGCTAATGCTTCTTCGTCTATCCAACCTTCACCAAGTTTTGAGATTGCATCTTGTGGTTTTTCATCACTGCTTGATAATTCTAGGGCACTTTCCATTGCATTTAATGTTTCTTGGTGATTTAGGTAACTTTCTAATATTTTCATTGCATTTATTGCATCTTCCATTATACTTTTACCATTTATAAGTTCTGCAATAATGGCAGCAAAGGCTCCTGCTGCAAGATATCCTGTTGGATGACCATGAGTAATTGCAGCAACTTCAGCGCCAACTTCAAAAGCAAATTCAGGTTTACTATGAAGAAATAAACCTATTGGAGCCACACGCATTACTCCCCCACAGCCTTTACTATGATTTATAGGATTCTCTATTGTTCCCATTTCACCACTTTCAAGTGCTGATAAACAACTATTTCCTGGTGCTCTTCTAGAAAACAATTCCTTATAATTTAGAATACTATCTTTTTCTTCATGGAGTTGCTGTTTAAGGAATAATTTATACTTACCTCTTGGCATACTTCTAGTATGTTGATGTAAATGATATTATTTTGAATACTTCAGGTTTTCAGATAGGTACAAGTCTAATATGTTTAATAAATAAAAAAAATAAATTAAAGTAGGATATTGTATGAAGAAGGTTAGTAGGACAATTCCCTACTAGTCTTTTTCTTTTAAAATCACTTTAAGCTAATTCTTTAATCTGAAGCTAAGTTTTTACTTAACATCATAAGCATTTATATACATTTCTTTTATTTCATTCATCAATGGATATCTTGAATTAGCACCAGCGCACTGATTATAAAACATAAAATGCTTGCTCCACTATTTAGTCTAATATATTTCTGTCGGGTACATCGTACTCTAGTTTGAACTAGGTTGTTTAATCGAGTGTTACATCTTTAGTATATCACGTCAAAATGATTCCCAGAGACGTAAATAAATTGTGACACAATATATTTTATTAAATTCACTACATTGTAAGCGAGCATAATAAATTTACTAATTCGTTTATTGAAATAAATCGCTCAGTTTTTGAATTGTTATTATTACCTATACTCATTGACTTCATTGCTGAATCAAGTAATCCTATAGAAATCAATCTATCTGCTTGATAGTTAAAACATTGTGTTGTATCTGCTATTTCATTATTAAAAACTTTATAAAGTAGCTGTATATCTGAAATAAACAATCTAGAAATAACCTCAGACAACTCACAAAATTGCTCCCAGTCAATTTTCTCACTAACATAAGCCCTGAATACTTTTGCTAATAACTGAGATTTTTTTATTTCAACATTTCTATTGAGAATAATTAGAACACGCCCCAATTCATCCTCAGCTTTCTTAGTGTTATTCTCGAGAATAGTCTTATATTTGTTTAATTTTCCTTCATTAATGTGGCCTTCATTAAAGGTTTTTATAAAAGCAAGTGTTTGTTTTAGTAAATTTCTATCATGTAAATTTTGTGATGTCTTACCAATTCCTACAATCATACTAACAATTGGAATATCCCTAAACAATCCACTATCTAGTAATGAATCAATACCTATTTCAGCCAATTCAAATGATGAACTAAATATAGGTTCTAAAAGTGAAGTTTCAAATGCTGGCACTATTTTATCCATAATACTCTCCCTATTTTATAAATACTAGGTTTAAAATTTCTAATCTAGTTTTATATTTGATTATTTATTAATTGAACATGTAAAATATATAAGTGCATTTCTCATGACATAAATTTTTTAAGCATTTTATCCCTCAAATTACTCATATTTTCATTTCCAACAACATTACGTTCAATCATATTCTGAATTTTGGCGAAAATATTTTTAGAAATCAATAAGTGAACTTATCTTATCTTCTATCTACAGTATTATTTCTGAGAAATACACTAGCAATTTACGATACAATTTGTTTTGGCTAATTCTTTTCTACTTCAAATTTCATATTTCCATATTGCTTTATCTTCCCACACTAGACTTCTATACAATCACTTCGGCATTTCTCTTTATATCTGATACTATCTTCATTATATTCCTTGCATCATCCATATTGTTTTTAAATAATTCTATTATGCTTCCTATATTTCTAAATGGTTCTTCTTGTAATATTTTATTGTCATCAATAAGACCATTTTTAACTACGTAGTCTACAATTAACTTTACAAAGTGGATTTGCACTGAGTTTAAGTTTTCATTGTTAAAGAATTGCGAGAAGAGCTCATTGGCTGCCATTCTATCTAGTCCAACTAATTGCCTTACTAGTTTATTAACCGGCATATCCCCAAACTCTTTTTTGTAATCTGCCTCCGTTCCAAGTTCATCCCACATGATATGTTCAAGAGTTTTTAAATCTTGTTTTATTAGCTGCTTATTATTTCTCAATTTATATATAGCTAACTCATTTTCATGCTCTTTTAGATAATATTCTACTTTTTTTCTATAGTTTTTAAGGTTATTAACATTATACATAGCTCCATGGTATTCTTCTTGTACTACAAAGTCATCAAAGTTAGTATAGTATATCCCTGTATATATTTTTTCTAAATACTTTAGAAGTTCTCTTAGAGCTTCACGAACTTCATCTAGTTCAAAAATATTAACATCTTCCCAGAATTCTTCTGTTCTAACCTTATTAATTACATCTCTCTGTTCTTGCACCTGTGGTATTGTACCCAACTTTGAAAGTTGTTCTGCTGTGTCAATGACACTTTTTATAGGTCTAGTAGCATTATTACCTTGAAGCTTTGCTAATTCAATAGAATACATGACTAAATCAAATCTCTTAGCAAGTTCATCCTCCTTAAAGTAGGTTATAAGAGGTGCTATATGTTCCTTTATATCTTTAGTACTAACAGCACCTAAGCTTTCCCACTCTTTTTTATTTTTGTATTTTTGAACATAATATAGATTCATTCTAACTCTAAAGTTATCTTCATTTAAGGCGTTGACTCCCTTTAATACATCTTCTAACAATT
>DAMAVY010000141.1:0-1125 GCA_032077725.1 Clostridium sp.
TACCGCAGTTTTAGCTGGTGCCATAGCCCTCCTCTATCAATGGGGTATAGTAGATAGAAATTTACCTAATATGTCTTCTGAAATTATTAAAGCTTTTTTAATAAGAGGGACTCGAAAAAGGCCTGGTGAGGGGTATCCTAGTCCTTATTGGGGGTATGGTATTCTTGATATGCGCGGAGTATTCGATGCTATACGTGGGATATACAATTATCAAGATCAACTAGGAACTTTTCCTTCTAGATGTTGTGATGATATCATAGAAGTAAGTCTTCCTTTGAATATATTTAACAGAATAGAATATCATTGATAGCAATTTGAGCTAAAAGTCAATTACTCCATGAATAAACATTAGGTAGATTTGTAAAAATCAAATCTACCTAATGTTTTTGTATTGTTAATTAATTATTCTATAGAGCAAGGCTAATAAAAAATTTTACATATTATATATAGCTCTTTAATAATTTCATATTTCCACTTAGAATATATTCACCAAGATATGCCGGAATCATTATACTATCTAACACTGATATTTTAGTCTCCCTTCTAATTCCAGCATCCATATATCTTATTTTCCCTTCTCCCTCTATACATGTAAATATATAGAATTTATCATAATCACTCTTTTCATAATGACTTCCTTCTACATTATATATTTCTATATTAAATCCATGTAAATTTATGCACTTTTGTACCCTTTCACTCTTATCTAAAGTTATAGCCTTGGGTTGTAACTCAAAATTGATTACTTCAAAGGCTTTATCTATATGGAGTTCCCTACCTCTATGATAGTCATAAAGTCTGTAGGTTATATCACTATTTTGCTGTATCTCTGCAAGGAGTATTCCATTACCAACAGAATGTACTAATCCTGGCTCAATGAGGAATAAATCTCCAGATTTAACTTTGATTTTATTCATATAATCTTCAATTTTATCCTCTTCACAACTTGCTTTAAATTTTTCCTTTGTACATCTTTTAGTTCCCGCAATTATTTCTGATCCTTCTTCACAGTCTACTATATACCAAGCCTCAATCTTACCATTGTCATCTTCCATCCTATGAGCATATTCATCATTAGGGTGTACTTGCACAGAAAGATTTTCATTAGAATTGATAATCTTAACT
>DAMAVY010000141.1:1135-7598 GCA_032077725.1 Clostridium sp.
TAACTAAAAGTGGAAAATCCATCTCTTCAAATTTATCCTTTGATATTTTATTTCCTACTAATCGTTTTCCCTCTTTTTTAATAACTTCAAGTAAATTTTCTCCTTCATACTTTCCATTAACAATTATACTCATCCCATTTTTATGACAAGCAACTTCCCAACTCTCTCCGATATTCCCCTCTGGAAGATTTTCTCTATAACTAATTAGTTTTCTTCCTCCCCAAATCTTCTTATAATATAAATTTTTAAATTTTAAAGGATACATATTGCCCTCGAATATAAATTGCTCATATTCTAAGGTATGCTATGTATCCTAATTAGGTTAATCTTTATCACTTTCTATGTGAATTACTCTTATTAACTGCCACAAAAACAACCACTAAAGGATTTGGAACAATCCTTATAAAAACTACTAAAAATGTACTCTTATAAGCCAAAACTTAATATTCTTATCACTCCAACCTAAGTCCCAAGGCACATCATTTCTGTCGGTATTATGGCAAGTAACAAGTGGGTATCCCCTTGAATCTGCATTTGTTACTACAGAAATATGTTTTACATCTCCCTTTTTCTCATAGGCAACAAAATCTCCCGGTTGTAACTCATATGAGGCTTTATACACCTTGTCATAGGTACCATGTGCAATAACTGATGCTCTACCACTATATATCCAATAATCTTTAAATTTATCTGCATTTACCCAGGTGGCAGTTGCCTCTCCTTTATCATATCTCCACCCTGAATTTTCTTTGAACTTTCCACCTTCATGTAATATTTGAGATGCAAAATTAGCGCAATCTCCCCCTACAGGATTAAAATTTCTATATCCTTTATTGTATTTATACCCATACTCTTCTTCTGCAGCCGCCCCGCAATACAAATTTGCATATTCCATAGCTGCTTTTCTTCTCTCATCTAAATTTGAAAAGTCCTTTGCACTTTGAGATAATATAAATTCCTTTACATCATCAACTTTTAATTTTTCTAAATTCAAGGAGTCAGCAAAGGGATCTGTATACCATTCCTTAGTTATCAAAAATTTATCTCCTTTATATGCTAAAGTTTGAACGTGATAAGTTCCAATCCTTGATG
This sequence comes from Clostridium sp., assembly GCA_032077725.1. GTDB lineage: Bacteria > Bacillota > Clostridia > Clostridiales > Clostridiaceae > Clostridium_J. The sequence goes on from DAMAVY010000141.1 coordinate 2,228, forward strand.
GATTAACTTCTTTTGGTCTATCCTCATAAATATACCTATATTCAGTAGAACATGTAAAATTTACTGTAAATCCATTTTCCCTTTCACGTATATTGGTAACCACTACTTTAGGAAGTATCTCTGTAATTTTCACCCCTTGTTTTTGCTCCCAGTTATGCAAATAAATCATCTTTTTTTCTTCATTTTCATAAGCCCATTGACCATACTTGTTACTCATATCATAAACAGCCTTAATACTTTCCCTTTCTCCAGTAACTATGGCCCTATTCCTCTCGGCAATGGTTTTTTCAATAAAGTTTTTAATTTCAAGCTTTACTTCCCCATCCACCTCTTCTGCATTAGCTGTAGATAGAAAAATATTAGCAAGTATAATAATTATTATTATTCCAAATATTAGTTTCCATGATAAAAGTTTCTTAATAGATTTTATAATATTCATGAAAGGTCCTCCCTTTTTATGTTACTTGACCTCTTAATTACTTTATGGTTTCCTCAATAATTCTTATATATTCATTTACTCTTTCATCCCTTGGAACTTCTCCAAACCAATTTAGTTCTTCCTCACATTGCTTTCCAAAATATTTTGCTTTTATTATTATTTCCGGTCTATATTCAAAATGCAAAATGTCAAAATGTCCCCACTTACCTCCCCAAACAAAATTATTTTTTTCGAAAGTTTCCACTAATTCCCTAGGGTAAGATAGCATCCTCTTTTCTCCATGTTCCCGAGTTGCCCACTTCCAATAATCACTTGGGTTACTACATAAATCTACAGCTATACCATAAGCATGGGGACTTAATTTTCCTGTGCCTGATATAACTCTATAATTAAAAGTTCCATTTACAGGATTTATAAGACCAGCTACCACTCCATTACTCTGTGATATTTGTTTTAATTCATCCATAGCTGCCTTTAAGCTTTCTGCTGCTTTATTACTTTTATTAAATTGATAGCTCTTGTATGGTGCTGGAACCCCTATAAGCTTTGACACTACCTCTCTTTCACTATTCCCATAAACCTCATTTAGCAACTTATAATTTCTGAATCTACCTGGATCTCTATTTATCTCCGAAAGTTTATCTATCATGGTAAGGGGATAAATATCCTCTAGTATATCTTGAAGATCTGCATTATCCATCTTTTGATTTAAATCCTTATTTAGCTTATCATCATATAAAATTTCCTTTCCTGATGAAGTAATAGCAAAGACTTTTCCATCTTCAGCCCTTGTTACTCCTGTTATATATTCCGGATATGCCATCATTAATGTTAGAATATCTTGCTTCATAACAACGTCATAATCTGAGCTTCTAGTATCCCTACATTCTTCACAAACCTGATCTGCTAATGCTATGATGTTCCATGGAACAAGTAATATATATACAATTAAAAATCCGCTTATAAACAATTTTTTCATATTAATCCTCCTAGGAAATGAATAAGTTGAAGATATCCTTTTGCCTATTTTGCGTAAATATCTAATTATTTATTACTGGTAAATTAATGAGTTTTATTATTAATAATTGAAGAAGTTTTAAAGATAATTTGAACTAATACTTTTTTTATATTTTATATATATTTTTCTTCATATAAAGATTGTATAAAGATTTCATATTTGGTGTTGTAGACAAGTAGTCCATGATTTATATGTTCATACTAGCTAATTTATATATAATAAACAGCCCGCTGCAATTGGATTTCAAAGTTCCAATGAAACTTGGACTTTACCCTATAAAAAAAGTAGATATGGAGTGAATTGTTATCACTCTATATCTACTTTTTTATTTAAAGATTGTCCTTATTCTTATTATTTCTTTCAAGCTCCAATAGATAATCCTTTAAATCAGTATGATTTCCAGAGTATCCTGTAAGCTTTCCATTCTTGCCGATAACCCTATGACAAGGTATTATTATAGATATGGGATTAGCTTTATTAGCTCCTCCTATTGCTCTTACTCCCTTAGAATTTCCCACTGCTATTGCAATATCGCTATAGCTTCTAGTTTCTCCATAGGGTATTTTTAAAAGTTCCTCCCATACTGAAGTCCTAAATTTAGTTCCATCTATGGATATTGGTACTGAGAAATTTATTCTATCACCACTAAAATATTCTTTTAACTGGCTTATGGTTTCCTTACATTTTTCTTCATTTCGATTCAATTTGTCTTTGTTTAATTTATAATATTCTTTCCAATTTTCCTCTAAAATTTCTACTTTTTTAACTCCCACTTCATCTAAAACAACATATATAGCCCCTATAGCAGATTCAAAATAGTCATACCACATAAACAACCTCCACCTTTCCATATGTTCTTTACTTTCTTGGCACCTTTTCTTGTGAACTCACCCAAGCCACAAGGGCATGAGGCTTCCTGCTTCTTCCACCTCATAAACAGAGTTCTTGGCTTCAGATGGAGTTTTAACTCCACCTGAAGCTTAGAAATCGTTATCCAGGGACGTAGCCGCCCTTATCTTCCACTTTGATAGAAGATGGGAGTATTAGGGCGGGTAGTCATCGGATAAAAATATATAAAAAAGATGCTAATATAAATATATATTAACACCTTTAACCACTTTATAATATAATTTTTTATCATAATCCTTGCAGCCTAATCTCTTCTTCTATCTCAGTTTCAATGAGGCATAAATCTAATCTAGAATTTATATACTCAGTTTTTAATTTCATATATTTTCCCCAGGTCTGCACACTACAATCAAGGACATCTATAATTTCGTCAATTATACAACCAACTTCTCTAGCCCTTTTCAAGGCATCCTTTATATCACTTTTATTAGCAATTGTGATACAGTTTACATCACTCGCTGCATCGATTAAAGCTTTATATGAACCTATTAATTTACATAATTGCTCTACTGTAAATCCTATATCCCTTCCATAACTATCAATAACCCTTCTCTGTGCCATAAACTCCTACCTTAAATTGCTTCATAGTAAATATACTACTTTTATAAGTATATTATTCCATGTTTTCTTATTCTGTAAACAGAGTTCTTGGCTTCAGAGGTCGTTTCTATATATTCTTCTTAACACTTCTAGATGCAACCACACTTACACCAGTTCCAAGAATATCTTCTACAATCACATCACCTATATTAACTGGAGCTTCAACCTCTATGGAATTTAATATTTCCATAGCCTTAAAGTTTAAACCCTTTGGTATAGCTTCTTTTGTCTTCACAGGTATAACTGAAAGCTCTCCATTTTTAACTTTTACTGTTGTAGTTACAACTCTTACAGGATTCTCTACTTCATTAATTCCATAGGTTCTTCCCCTTTTACATGTGTTCCCAGTAACTTCTTTAGTTTCAGTATTAATCTTCAAATGACATCCCATAGGACAATTTATACATATTAACTCTTTTATCACGTTATTCACCATCCTCTAAAGAAATTATTATATCTCCTGTTATTTTTTCTAACTGGCTCTTTGTAAGGAAAATATTCTCCATCTCTGCAGGTGCTAAATGCTTTCTTTTAAAACTAGCTATTACTTCTTCTCCACATCTAACTACTAATATCTTATCATGATAAATATTATTAACTCTCATAAATATTGTTAGCTTGTCTTCCACAGCATCTATATTGAGTTTTTGAGGTACAGTGTAGTTAATGTTTTGTCCATTTATAATATTTACGTAATTGCTTTTAGTTGCCTTTCCTTGTATATAATTAGCTGCACAACTCCCTGCATGTCTAGATTCTGCACTAACAAAATCTACAAGATCATGAACATGGACTACATTTCCACAGGCAAATATTCCTTCTACAGAAGTTTCCATACTTTCATTTACTACAAGACCATTAGTCCTTCTATCCTTTTCAAGTCCAGCTTTAGAAGATAGTTCATTTTCTGGTATTAACCCAACTGATAATAGTAGAGTATCACACTTAAATTCTATTTCGCTCCCTTTTATAGGTCTTCTATTTTCATCGACCTTTGCAATTACAACTCTCTCAAGTCTATCTTTTCCTACAACCTTAACTACTGTATGAGATAAATAAAGAGGTATATCATAATCCTGTAAACATTGAACAATATTTCTATTAAGTCCGTTAGAATATGGCATTAGCTCTACTACAGCCTTAACCTTTGCTCCCTCTAGAGTCATTCTTCTAGCCATAATTAATCCGATATCACCAGAGCCTAGAATTACAACTTCTTTCCCTGGCATATATCCTTCCACGTTTATATATCTTTGGGCAGCCCCTGCTGTAAATACTCCTGAAGGTCTATCTCCTGGTATATTTATAGCGCCTCTAGTTCTTTCTCTACAACCCATGGAAAGAATAATAGCTTTCCCCTTTAAAATTAAATATCCATCTTCTTCATTTATCACATGAACTTCTTTATCATTATTTATTTCTAGTACCATAGTATTAAGCTTAATTTCCACCTTGGTGCTATTTATCATATCAATAAATCTTTGTGCATATTCTGGACCTGTAAGTTCTTCTTTAAAGGTATGAAGACCAAATCCATTGTGTATGCATTGATTTAATATTCCTCCAAGTTCTCTATCTCTTTCTACTATTAGTATATTTTCTACACCCTTATTATAAGCTTCATAGGCAGCTGCAAGTCCAGCTGGCCCACCACCTATCACTATTAAATCATACATAAATATCTCCTCCTACTTAGTTCTTCCAATTAAAATATATGAGCCATCCTTGTCCATAACTATATCTTCCATTGGAATATCTAGCTCTCTTGAGATTATTTCCTGAACTCTAGGACCGCAAAATCCACCTTGACACCTTCCCATTCCTGGTCTGCATCTTCTCTTTACTCCATCTAAAGTAATACTTCCAAAGGATCTTTTTATACTTTCAACAATTTCACCTTCCGTTATACTCTCGCATCTACACACAATTTTTCCATATTTACTATCACCTTTAATAATTTCTGCTTTTTCTTCGCTAGAGAGTTCCATAAAGTTAATTTGTTTTCGATATTTTTCAAAGGTATTCTTTTTTTCAGCCTTTAAGCCTGAACTTTTAAGTATCTCTACCACATCTAATGCTACAGCTGGCGCAGATGATAACCCTGGAGATTTCATTCCTGCCACGTCTATAAACCCTTTTACATCCTTTGATTCCTCTACAATAAAATCCCCACAATCTGGATTAGCTCTAAGTCCTGCGAAACTTCTTATGCTCTCTCTGAAGTTAATTTTATCAGTGGTTTTCATAGCAGTATTTCTAATAAACTCCATATTCTCTGCTGTAGTTTCTACATTATCTTTATCCTCTATGCTCTCTGCATTTGGACCAACTAGTAAATTACCATGAACAGTAGGTGTAACTAATATTCCCTTTCCTAGTTTTGAAGGACATTGAAATATTGTATG
>DAMAVY010000142.1:0-7577 GCA_032077725.1 Clostridium sp.
ATTCCAGAGTATATTCATGAGAGTATGAAGGAAGGAATTCACGTTTTTGTAGATGCACCTTTAGACTTTAGAAGTAAAATAATAATAGATGAGTACACAAAAGGTAATTGTTGCAAAGAAGAGATTTGTGATGCACTAAAAAGATTATCAAAATATATAAGTGAAAAAAATATAGAACACTTCTGTGAAATGGTGGAAAATGATCAGTATGAAGAAGTTGTAAAGTCACTGATGATAAAATATTATGACCCCCTATATACTCACAGTTCAGATAAATATGACTACAGTAAAAAGATGATGATAAATAGTATTCATGAGAGTGTAGAAGAATTAAAGGACTTTGTAGATAATTTAATCAGTATAATATAATACTTTAAGCTTATAATTTATGTGAAGGAAAAATTTCTTGAACATTTAATTATAAGCTTTTTACAATTGACAATGGACAGTTGAGACAATTGACAATTGACGATGGACAATTGACAATGGAGAGCCGAGACAATTGACAATTGACAATTGACGATGGACAATGGAGAGCTGAAACCTTAATAAAGTATTTAGATTTTTTATAAAAAGAACAAACGTTTTTCAAAAAAAACTTTACTAGTTTTCATTTTAGATATACAATAACAATTGTAACTCGGATTTAGGAGGGATAATATGACAATTAAAGAGAATAATAGAGAAACCTATGAAGTTACAGATCTTACTTCTCTTGAAAAATTAGAGCCTGTAAGAATTAGGCCCGGAATGTATATTGGTTCCACTGGAACAAGAGGGCTACATCACTGTATATGGGAGATACTTGATAACTCTATTGATGAAGTTGCCAATGGATTTGGAGATAAGATAATAATTACTTTAAATAAAGATAAAACCGTTACTATAGAAGATAATGGTAGAGGTATACCTACAGGAATTCACCCTATTAAGAAGATATCTGGAGTGGAGATGGTTTATACAGAGCTTCACACAGGAGGAAAATTTAATAATAAAAACTATAAAACCTCTGGAGGACTTCATGGAGTTGGTGCTGCTGTTGTAAATGCACTCTCTAAGTGGTTACAGGTGGAAGTTAAGCAAAAGGGAAATATATATAGACAAAGGTTCCATTATGGCTATGACAAGGGACTTAAAAGGGACATGCCAGGAACCCCTGAAACTGAGCTAGAGATAGTAGGAAAGTCTAAGGAAACTGGAACTAAAGTAACTTTTCTAGCTGATACAGAGGTATTTGGAACCATAGATTTTAAATTTGAAATCATTGATGAAAGGTTAAAGGAGTTGTCTTTTCAAAATAAGGGCATTACTTTAGTTCTTAGAAATGAAAGAAAAGAGGAAGTCGTAGAAAATGTATATCACTCAGAGAGAGGACTTCTAGATTTTATTGATTACTTAAACGAAAGTAAGACAGTTCTACATAAGAACCCTATAATTTACTTAGGAGAAAGAGAAATTAATGGAATTAGAGTGTCTGGGGAGGTCTGTATACAGTTTACGGATTCTACAACAGAGAATATTTCAAGTTATGTAAATAATATTCCTACTAAGGAAGCTGGAACTCATGAAACAGGATTTAAAACTGGAATGACTAGAGCTTTTAAAGAAGGAAGTAAAAAGCTTAATCTTCTTAAAGAAAAGGATAAAGACTTTGAAGGCGATGATATCAGAGAAGGTATGACTGCCATTGTTAAAGTTAAGATAAGTAATCCTGTATTTGAAGGGCAAACTAAGACAAAGCTTGGAAATGTAGAGGCTTATTCTGTGATGAATGAACTTTCATATACAAAACTTTCTGAATGGATTGAAGATAATAAGGAACTGGCAACAGTTATTATTAATAATGCAATTTCTGCTGCAGCTAGAAGAGAGAAAATTAAAAAAATTAATGATGCAGAAAAGAAGAAGATAGGAAATGGTACTTCTCCTCTTGCTGGAAAGATTGCTGTTTGTACTATGAAAGACAGAGAGTACACAGAGTTTATAGTGGTGGAGGGAGATTCTGCGGGAGGCTCTGCTAAGCAAGCTAGAGACAGAAGATTCCAAACAATTATGCCTTCAAAGGGTAAAATCATGAATACAGAAAAACAAAAACTTGAGAATGTCCTTGCCAGCGAAGAACTAAGACTTTTTAATATCGCAATTGGAACGGGGGTTCTAGAGAATTACAAAGATGAAGAACTTAAATATGGTAAGATAATAATCCTTAGTGATGCCGACGTAGATGGTTATCATATTAGAACACTATGGATGACCTATGTGTATAGATATATGAAACAAATGATTCAAAATGGAAACTTATTTATTGCACTGCCACCTCTTTATAAGGTATATAAGATGACTAAAAATGGTGAAGTTTCTAAATATGTTTATAATGATGAGGAATTAGATAAGGCAAAGAAAGAAATTGGTAAAGGTGTACTTATCCAAAGATACAAAGGACTTGGAGAAATGAATGCAGACCAACTTTGGGATACAACATTAAACCCTGCAACTAGAACTCTTCAAAGGGTTACTATCGATGATGCTGCAAAAGCTGATAAGATGGTTTCACTTTTCATGGGTGATGTTGTAGAGCCAAGAAGAAATTATATGTATAATCACGGGAAATTTTAGGGGGTAATATTATGGCAAAGAAAAAAGAACCAATTCCAATAGATAATAATATTATAGATGTTTCTATAGATGAAGCGATGCCTGAGAATTACCTTCCTTATGCAGTTGAGGTTTCAAAGGATAGAGCACTTCCAGATGTAAGAGATGGACTTAAACCTGTTCATAGGAGAATTTTGTATGGAGCATATATGCTTAAGGCATTTCCAGATAAGCCTTATTATAAGTCTGCTAGAATAGTAGGAGATATTTTAGGTAAGTATCATCCTCATGGAGACACATCAGTTTATGATGCTATGGTTATTTTATCTCAGAATTTTACCACAAGAAAACCACTTATAGATGGTCATGGAAACTGGGGATCTATAGATGGAGATAGTGCAGCGGCAATGCGTTATACAGAGGCTAGACTTTCTGGAATTGCTATGGAAATGCTAAAAGATATAGATAAAAATGTAGTAGATATGATGAATAACTACTCTGATAGTGAAAAGGAACCTACAGTTTTACCTGCTAGATATCCAAATCTTTTAGTTAATGGAGCTTTTGGTATAGCCGTTGGTCTTGCTACTAATATTCCACCTCATAACTTAGGCGAGGTAATTGATGGAACTCTTGCTTTTGCTGATAATGAAGAAATTACTACAAGGGAGCTTATGGAATACATAAAAGGTCCAGATCTTCCTACAGGTGGAATACTTATGGGAAAAGACTCACTTTTAGCTGCCTATGAAACAGGAGAAGGTAAGGCGGTTTTAAGAGCAAAAACACACCTTGAAACCTTGGAATCAGGAAGGCTTGCCATTGTAATTTCAGAATTTCCTTATAGAAAGAATAAAGCAAAGCTTTTACAGGCAATCTCAGATTTGACTGGTGATAAGAAACATAGTAAGTCTGTAGAGTCAATTGCTGATATAAGAGATGAATCTGATAGAAATGGTATTAGAGCTGTTATAGAATTTAGGAAAAATACTACAGAAGATACTGTAGATAGAGTACTTAAATATTTATATAAAAAAACTGAACTTCAAAGTAATCTTTCCTTTAATATGGTGGCTCTAGCAGATGGAAAGCCAAGAACCATGGGACTTAAGACTATAATTAAGTACTATTTAGATCATCAGAAGGAAGTAGTTACTAGAAGAAGTAAAAGAGAACTAGAAATATCAGAAAAAAGGTTCCATATAGTAGAAGGCTTTATTAAAGCCATTGGAGTTATGGATGAAGTTATAAAGATTATTAGAGCTTCTAAGTCTAAGAAGGATGCAGGAGAGAATTTATCTAATAGATTTGGATTTACTGAGGCTCAATCGGAAGCTATTCTTGAACTTATGCTTTATAGACTTACAGGACTAGAAATTGAGATTTTTCAAAAAGAGCATAATGAGCTAGAAATTAAAATAAAAGCTCTTCAGAAAATATTAAGCAGTGAAAAAGAGCTTCTCAAAGTTATAAAAAAAGAATTATTAGAAGTTAAAAAAGAACACGATGATCCAAGAAGAACTAAAATTTTGGATGATGATAGTGATGCAAAGATAGATTTAGAGGAACTTATAGTTGAGGAAGATGTAGTAGTTACTATGTCTAATGATGGTTACATTAAGAGAACAGCATTAAAATCTTTTAGTAGGACTAGTCAAAATACGGGCGATATTGAATATAGAGAGGGAGATTTTAATAGATTTTTCTTCGAATGTAATACCAGGGATACTTTATGTATCTTCACAAACCAAGGAAATATGTATCAATGCAAGGTGGCAAATTTAATTGAGTTTAAGTGGAGAGAAAAGGGTGAAAGAATCCAAAGTTTCATTAAGAGTCTTGATTTAGATGTGGAAACCATTATAAATTCTTTTGTAGTTGAAGATTTCTCTCTTTCAAGAGAAGTAATGTTTATAACTACCCAGGGACTTATAAAGAAAACAGAACTTAGTATGCTTTCTAGTGGAAAATCTAAAATTCAAGGAGTTAAGCTTAGAAAAGAAGAAGAGCTTATAAATGTAGAGCTAGTAAATAAAGATAGAGAAGAAGAATTTATCAAGATTACTACAGCTAAGGGACTTGATTTTGTGGTGGAGGAACCTGTGACAGAAGTGGTTGATAGAGGAATCCTAGGAAAACCAATTATAACCTTAACTGAGGGTGATAGAATAACTGCATGTACTTACGTGAAGGAATTTAATTATAAAGAGTTCTATGTCACTGTTAGTAAAAGAGGATTATTAAGGGTTTCAAACAGAAGAAGCGGAGAAGATGTTATTACAGGAACTAATTCAAATAGCGAATTATTCTTCTTTACGGCAAGTGGAGATCTATTCAAAATATCCGCAGTAATGATTCAAGACATTGATAAGAAGGGCATGGATATAAGTAAGTTACTTGAAGCTTATGATCCAAATAATCCAATAATTTCTGTGATTTCTGTAGGGGTAAATGAGGAAAAAGAGAGCTTTTATTTCTTTACTGAAAAGGGAGTCGTAAAGAAAACCACAGTAAAAGAATTTAAAGGAGATTATATCTATAGCACTGGTTATAAGTTCAAAACAGATGGAGATAAACTAGTAAAGGTAGAGTTTGAAAAAGATCAGGGTGAGGGAATCATTCTTACAAGAAAAGGTATGTGCCTTAAATTCTCACTAGATTCCATAAGTGTAATGGGTAAAAACGCCAGCGGAGTTATGGGAATATCTTTAAAGGATGATGATTCAGTTGTCTTTGCTAGAGCTAAGGTTTACCCTACTTTCAATAAAGAAAGTGAATTATGTGTAGAGTTATTTGACGGAAATCTTAAAATAACCACTGGTAAGGGCGAAGAAAAGTTAGTAGACCTTGGAGCAGTACCAGTGAAAAATAGAGCCGGAAGAGGCAAAAACCTAATCGTATCCATGGACGACGACTTTATCGAAAAAGTAGAAATCGTTAAATAAGAGTTAGCGGGCATAAAACTTCTTCTACATGGCAAGATAAGCATTAGGAAGCAAAATCTAATTAAGAACCTCTAAGCCATAGCTCCGTGAAATTACCTATCCTCACCATTCGCCGTCGTGGCTCAGGGGTTCGGCTCTTGCCTTCCGTGGCAAGAGCTACGGTAATTTCACTACACTATAGCTAAGAGTTTCTAAGATTAGATTTTTGATTGCTTCTACACTGCTTATTCTTTGCCATTACGAAGAAGTTTTAGATGTTATTAAATTCTTATTTTATAAAATCAAATTTATGATTGTTTCTACGCTGATTACGTCTTGCCAACACGAAGAAGTTTTAAATGTCACTAAACTCTTAAGTAAGCGGTTGAGGGTAGAAAACTATAAAACTTCTTTGAATTGCCAATGTAATCGCTAGGAAACTAAATTCAATTAAGAAATTCTAAGCCTCCGCTTTTATAAAATTACCTACCCTCGCCACTTTGAGAGAATTGACAATGGACAATGGACAATTGACAATTGAGAGCTTAATTTAGTTGAGAGTTGAGAATATTTTGGGATACAAAAATTAAGATATGCATAAGTTTTGCTGTGGCAAGGCTTATGCATATTGTTATTTTAGTGGTTTAAATTAAATTTCAATGTTATATTAAATGTAGGTTTTTGTATATAGAAAAAATTATTAATATATAGATTTAGTTAAGGGGTTTTAAAAATGGAGAAGATAATTTTACAGAGTGGTGTTAAGGTTCTTTATGAGAAAGTTCCAGGGAATATTACTTCTTTTACTATTGGACTTGAGGCTGGGGCAAATACTGAAAGCTTGGATAAGCTTGGAATTGCTCATGCTGTGGAGCATATGGTTTTTAAGGGGACTTATAGTAAAAGCGAGAAAGAAATTAATGATTTGTGTAATGAATATTTAGGATTTCATAATGCTATGACAAATTACCCTTATGTGGTTTACTATGGAAGTTCTTTAAAAGAGGATTTTGAAAATGCTTTTGGTGTGTATTTTGATGTGGTTTTCAATCCTGCTTTTAAGGAAGAGGGTTTTAAAGAAGAGATTTCCGTTATTTTAGAGGAGCTTAAAGAGTGGAGCGATGATGTGGTTCAGCATTGTGAGGATTTTCTCTTTTATAAGAGCTTTGAAAAAAGAAGGATACAGGAGTTAATTATAGGAAGAGAAGATACTATAAAAGCTTTAACCTTGGATGATCTTAAGGATTATCACAGTAGTTTTTATACCCCTCATAATTGTGTAATCTCTGTGGTTACTTGTTTAGAACTTCATCAGGTTCTTGAAATTATTGAGACAGAAATTAATTCTTTAAAGGTTAAGGAAGATGAAATAACAAATTCTAAAGATCTTACTTGTGGTGAAAATAATAGGAATAGGAATGATGACATAAGCATAGGGAAAGCTACTAAGGAAGAAGGATTTGCACTATATGAAAATCCTGAGAGTGGAGTTTTTGTAGAAGAAAATTCATCTATTAATGGATGTAAACTTCAATATATATTTCCAATCCATGAATTAAGTGAAAGGGAAGTAACTCTACTTCATTTATTTAATGAATATTTTGCCACGGGAACTAGTTCTATTTTATATGATGAAATTAGAACTAAGAGAGGTCTTGTTTATGATATTCAGGGCAGAGTTAAAAGTGAGAAGGGGATAAAGATTTATTCTTTAACACTATCTACTTCTAAAGAAAATATTCCCGTAGTTAGAGAGATAATCAAGGAGAATATTGAGAAAGTAAAAATCTCTAGCCAAGTGTTTACGGAAGAGTTCTTTAGAAAATATAAAAAGAGTCAAAATTTAAAGAGAATGTTATCCCTAGAAAAGTCTATAGTATTATCCATGCATTTAGCTGTCTATGAGATTATGCATAGCGGCGGGGAATTACTTCTTGAAGAGTTCTACAAGCTAGAGAATTGTACTGAAGATGAAATGAAGTCTATGATAGATAAAGTTTTCAGGAATGAAACCATTGGAATAATCGAGGCATTTAGGAGAATGGACAATTGACAATG
>DAMAVY010000143.1:0-7576 GCA_032077725.1 Clostridium sp.
TAAGTAACGGAAACGGTAGTGACAACATCATCTTTGTTAAAGAACTTGTTATCAAGAGCAGCTTTATCAATATTTATAACGGGTTCTTCTTTAGAAGTATTGTCCTTTGTATAAATTATATCATTCTCTGCTATAAGTGGGATAATTGTACCATTTGAAGTTTCATAGGTACCTATCTCATCACCCTTAGAGAATGCTTTAGGAGTAGAAAAATTTTCAAAGGCCCAATCAAAAAACTTAGAAGTTTCTGCATAGTAAGCCTTTTTTTCATCATATAAAATGGCAACTATATAAGCTTGATCTCCTCTAACTGCTGAGGCTACAAAAGAATGTTGGGACTCATCAGTGTACCCTGTTTTTCCAGCTACAACATCTGGATAGTAGTGTTCATAGTAATCATGAAGAAGCTTATTGTCATTCCAAAGAGGTCTAGCTTCCTTAAAAATATTTGTTGGTTCTAGTGTTGTAGATGTAGTTCTTGATATTTCAACATACTTTGGAAATTTCAATAATTCTTTTTCAATAAGGGCTAAATCATAAGTCGTAGTTCTATGCTTTTCATTGTATAATCCATGAGGATTTACAAAGTTAGTATTTTTACAACCAAGCTCCTTAGCACGCTGATTCATAAGTGTTGCAAAGTTTTCAATGGAACCTGATATGTGTTCTGCAAGAGCTGCAGCGCAATCATTAGCAGAGACCATTATTACTGCATGCAACATTTCTTCAACAGTCATCTTTTCCCCTACATCAACATAAATCTTTGAACCTTCAATAGTAGGTGGAAATGTACCTACGGTAACAATATCATCTAAGTTTGTATTTTCTAAAGTTAAAAGGATTGTCATAAGTTTAGTTGTAGAAGCGGGAGGATACTGAGTATTTTCTTCCTTGCCATACAAAACAGTTCCCGTATTAGCATCCATAACAACTACACTTTTGCCAGTAACTGAGGGTGGATCGGTAAAAGCGTATGCATCACTATAACTAAAAATAGAAATAGTGAAAAATGATACTATTATAAGTATTAATTTTCTCATAATGAATCTCCTTATCAAACATAGTAATAAGATTATACCAAAATATTTTTAAATTATCAAAAAAAATCGTATTTTTATACTAGATTATCAAAAAATGGAGAATATGAGAATAGAGAGGAGCATTACTATGAAAATGAAGGAAAAAATAATAGGCTCTGCAGCTATACTAGTACTCAGCATAGTATTTCTCGTATTTGGATATTTGTCTAGAGATAATAAGAAAGAAGATTATCAGGTATTTACTCAGACAGAGGAAACTACAAATGAAGTGGATAAGACAAAAGCAAAGGAAGAAGTAGGAGCAGAAGTAAAAAAAGAAGGAGCAGTAGAAGCGCAAGTAAAGTCTACCATTGTAGTAGATATTAAGGGAGCAGTAAAAAATCCTAAGGAGTATGCGCTAGAAAAAGGAACAAGAGTAAGAGATTTAATTGAAATTGCTGGTGGATTATCAGAAGATGCTGATGAAGAACGAATATATTTCTCTAAACTATTAGAGGATGAGCAATGTATAAAGATTTATAAAATAGGAGAAGTAACAGAGGTGGAATTTGAAGAAGAAACAGCGAATACTTCTAAGAATAGTGGAAATGATACAACCACTAAGAAAAAGATAAATATTAATAGTGCTACTATAGAAGAATTAAAAACATTATCAGGGATAGGAGAAGTAAGAGCGCAAAGCATAGTTGATTATAGAGAATCAAATGGCAAATTCAATTCTATAGATGACCTTGCAAGTATTACGGGAATAGGATTAAAGACCATAGAGAAATTAAGAGATATGGTAGACATAAAATAGGTATTAGTATAAAATTATTAGAGAATTAGTAAAATTTTAAGATAATTTTAAGGAGGTAATTGCCGTGGCAAAAAGATTAACAGAACTATCAAAAACCTCAGGATGAGCAGCTAAAATAGGGCCGGAGACCCTTTCAAAAATACTAGGTAAATTACCTAAAATGTCAAATGAAAATTTACTTGTAGGAATAGAGACATCTGATGATGCAGCAGTATATAAATTAACTGATGATATAGCAACTATTCAAACTTTGGATTTCTTTACACCGGTAGTAGATGATCCATACACCTTTGGAGCAATAGCTGCAGCTAATTCCTTAAGTGACGTCTACGCTATGGGTGGAAAGCCAACAGTAGCAATGAATATTGTATGCTTTCCTAACTGTCTGGATATTAATGTATTAGGCGAGATTTTAAAAGGTGGAGCTGATAAAGTAATAGAAGCAGGTGCCGTAGTTATTGGTGGACACACCGTTGAAGATGATGAGCCTAAATATGGATTATCAGTTATGGGACTTGTACATCCGGATAAAATACTAAAAAACCATGGTTGTAAGGTTGGAGATGTACTTATATTAACAAAACCATTAGGAACAGGACTTGTAAACACAGCTATAAAGGCAGAACTTGCATCAAAAGATGTTTACGATGAAGCTGTAAATATTATGACCACTTTAAATAAATATTCTGGTGAAATAATTGTTGATTATAACATAAATGCTTGTACAGATGTTACAGGTTTTGGAATAATGGGACATGGTTATGAGATGGCATCTGCCTCAGAAATAACAATAAAGTTATTTAAAGATAGTATTCCTATAGTAGCAGGAGCCAGGGAGTATGCTGAAATGGGACTTGTACCTGCTGGAACCTATAAGAATAAAAGCTATTTAGCTGGAAAATATAAGCTAAAAAATGTACCAGAGTGGCTTGAAGATATTTTATTTGATCCACAAACTTCAGGAGGATTATTAATATCTACTCCTAAAGATCAGGCTTCTGAAATGATGAAAAGATTAATGGAATTAGAAATAAAACCTGCCATCATTGGTGAGGTAATTCCTATGGGAGAAGTACCGCTAATTGTAGAGTAGTAGATTAATCTCATAGATTAAACATAGGGGGCAAATTGCATGAATGTGGAATTATTAAGAAAATTACCTAAAGTGGATGAACTCTTAAAAGAAGAATTTGTAAATGAATTAATAGAAGAAAATTCAAGAACTTTAGTGCTGGAAAGCTTAAGAGAAGCTATAGAATTTTATAGAAATGGAATATTAAAAGGAAGTGTAGAGAGTTTAACTACAGAGCAAGTATTAGATTTCGCTGTTCATACTTTAAAAAATAAAAATAAGATGCATTTAAAGAGGGTAATAAATGCTACAGGAACGGTAATTCATACAAATTTAGGGCGTTCCTTACTTGGGAAAAATGCAATAGAAAATGTCATTACCGTTGCAGGAAATTATAACAATCTTGAGTACCAAATTGAAAGCGGTAAAAGAGGCTCAAGGTACACTCACATTGAGGAACTAATAAAGAAGGTTACTGGGGCAGAGGCTGCTATGGTTGTAAATAATAATGCTGCAGCAATAATGCTAGTGTTAGATACTTTAGCAAAAGGAAAAGAAGCTATAGTTTCAAGAGGAGAACTTGTAGAGATTGGAGGCTCCTTTAGAATACCAGAGGTTATGAAGCTAGGCGGGGCGAAGCTAGTAGAAATAGGAACTACTAATAGAACTCATTTATATGACTATGAAAATAACATTACTGAAAATACAGGTGTCCTTCTTAAAGTACATACATCTAACTACAAAGTTTTAGGATTTACTGAAGCAGTACCGCTAGAAGACTTAGTTGCCTTAGGAAACAGTGTAAGTATTCCAGTAGTAGAGGATATAGGAAGTGGAGTACTTATTGATTTTACTAAGTATGGTTTTACCTATGAGCCTACAGTTCAAGAGAGCATAAAAAAGGGAATTGATATAATAACCTTTAGCGGTGATAAAATGCTAGGAGGACCACAGGCAGGAATAATTGCAGGTAAGAAAAAATATATAGATATGATGAAAAAAAATCAATTAACTAGAGCTTTAAGGGTAGATAAAATGACCATAGCTGCCCTTGAGGGAACTTTAAAGTATTACATTGATGAAAAGGATGCAATTAATAATATACCATCCTTAAATATGATATTAATGCCTGTGGAAGAAGTTAAAAAGAAATGTTTATTTCTTAAAAAGAAACTTCAAAATAAAACAGAAGGCTTTAATTTCAAAATAGATATGGGCGAATCTATGGTAGGTGGAGGTTCCATGCCAACGGAAAAAATTGAAACCTATGTAATTAAAGTAACCAGCGATAAATTTTCACCTGAAGAAATGGAGAAAAAACTTAGGCTTTATGAAACTCCATTAATAGCAAGAGTCTACGGTAATGAATTAGTCCTAGATGGAAGAACTTTATTTAAAGAAGACTTCGATGAAATAGTTAAATGTTTTGTAGGTCTTAAAACTGTCTAATTGAAGTCTGATATTGAACTTAAATATCATTGTATAACTATTCTATGAAAATTCTTCGAAATGACAAATGGTAATCAGCGTAGAAACAATCATAAATGTGATTTTAGAAATTCTTAGCCGTAGCGTTATTAAATTACCGTAACTCTTGCCACGGAAGGCAAGAGCCGAACCCTGAGCCAAGGACGGCGAATGGTGAGGGTAGGTAATTTTATAACGCGGAGGCTTAGAATTTCTTAATCACATTTAGTTTCCTAGCGATTACCTTGGCATGTAGAATAATTTTCATAGAAGGTTCAACGAGCTGCTTTGAAAGGGTGAAAATAATAGATGAAGCATATAATTATAGGTACTGCTGGACATATAGATCATGGCAAAACAACTTTAATAAGAGCACTTACAGGAAGAGAAACTGATACCCTTAAGGAAGAGCAAAATAGAGGGATATCAATTAACTTGGGATTTACTTATTTTGACTTACCTTCAGGTAAAAGAGCAGGAATTATTGATGTTCCTGGACATGAAAAATTTATAAAAAATATGCTTGCAGGAATAAGTAGTATAGATATAGTTATACTTGTAATAGCAGCAGATGAAGGTATAATGCCGCAAACTAGAGAACACTTTGAAATATTAAAATTGTTGAATATCAAAAAAGGTATCGTGGTGTTAACAAAGGCAGATTTAGTAGAAGATGATTGGCTTGAAATGATAAAAGAAGATATAAAGGAAGAATTTGTGGGAACCTTCCTTGAGAATGCACCTATACATGCAGTTTCATCTAAAACAAAAACAGGGTTTGAAGGCCTAATTAAAGATATTGATGAAATTACTGAAGAGGTAGAAGCTAAGGATACAGAAGGACATTTTAGATTACCAGTAGATAGGTCTTTTAGTATTAGCGGATTTGGTACAGTTGTAACTGGAACAATAATAAGTGGAAGGGTGTCCATTGGAGATACAGTGGAAATATATCCATCTAGAGTAAAGTCAAAGGTAAGAGGCATTAGGGTCCATGATGTGCCATCAGAAGTAGGAGAAGCTGGACAAAGGTGTGCAATCAATCTTGCCAGCACTAAGGTGTCTGAGGTACAAAGAGGCGATGTAGTGGCAAAAGAAGGCATTATGGAGCCATCTCTAATAATAGATTGTAAACTCTACCACATTAAAAGTGCTGAAAAGTCCATAGTAAATAGACAGAGAGTAAGATTATATCATGGTACTGAAGAAGTTCTTTGTAGAATCATTCCCTTAGACAGAGAAGAAATTAAACCTGGGGAGTGGGCATATGTTCAGCTTAGACTTGAAAAACCAGTAACGGCTCAAAGAAATGATAGATATATCTTAAGAAGTTACTCTCCAATGACTACTATAGCTGGAGGAACTATAATAGAGCCCAATGCTAAAAAATCTAAAAAGATTACTAAAGAGTATATAGATGAATTAAAACTCAAGGAAAGTGGAGAGAGCACTAATATTTTAGAGAATACAGTTAAAAATCTTAGTGATACCTACCCAGATTCCTTATCGGTGTTAAAGAGTTTAGGAAAGAACATGGAGAATATCGAAGAAGAGCTAGAGACTTTAGTAAGTGAAGGAAAATTAATCAAATTACCAAGTGGAGATAATAATATTTTTATTCATGAAAAGTTTTTAAGTGAAAAAACAAAAGAACTAAAAGGACTTTTAGAAGATTTCCATAAAAAGAATCCATTAAAATTTGGAATGTCCAAAGAAGAAGTAAAAAATAAAATCTTTACTAAGAAGTTAAAACAAAAGAATTATGATGATATTCTTGAAATTCTTATAAATAAGAAAACTATAAAAGTTAGTGAAAGGTTCCTTTCATTATATGACTTTAATGTAACTCTCACCAAAGAACAAGAGAGAATGAGAAATACAATATTACTAGAATATAAGAACTTAAAATATTCTCCGCCTAAATATGTAGATTTAGCACAAGGAGAAAAGGATAAAGCTGCCTTTAAAATGGTTTATGAACTTCTACTAGATGAGGAAAATTTAATCAAATTAAACGAAGAGTGTACTCTTCTAAGGGAAGATTATGAAGAAGCTAAGACTAAAATTAGAGAATATATAATCTCAAATGGCTCTATATCTGCATCTTCAGCGAGAGAACTCCTTGAAACTAATAGAAAATATGCAGTTGCCATCTTAGAACATCTTGATAGCATAAAATTTACCAAACGTGTGGAAAATGATAGAATAATGTATTAATATGGAGAATAATCAAGTATTATTTAATGTAATACTTGATTATTTATCTATTTGCTATTATAATATTAGATGTTGATAAACATATATGGGAGTAGATAGGTGCTGGTGTGCCTGCCGGTCTTCAAAACCGTTCTGCCGTGCTAAGACCACGACGGGTGAGTTCGATTCTCACATATTCCCGCCAAATAAATTATAGGACTTGTAAGTTAGTAATACCATTAGGTTACTGATTTACAGGCCCTTTTTTATGTTGTGAAAATATTAGTTTTGTGAAATTTTCGTTCAACGAAAATAAGGATACAATATAAGCATCTCTATAATACAAATAAAATATTTAATTTTTCCATTGCTTTAATTTGTATTCAATTTATGACATAATATATATATTATAGAAAAAGGAGAAAAAAGATATGAAACCTAAGAAAGTGGATATCTTGGTATTTTTGACTACATATATAGGTATTGGACTCGCAGAATTTTTTATTTGCTTTATTATAATTGTTATTGTAACACAACTTAATATTGACCCACTTTTCCCTGCTATAATACTGTTGATATTTATGAAAGTATTTGACAAGCTTATCATTACTAAAATACCTTGTAAAAACATTGAACCCAATTTATGTGAATGGCGATATAAAATATCCTATCTTACTATATTGATTTGCATAATAATATATTATGTTATACATTATATTTCTATTAATAATTTATGAACCAAATAAGAAAACTCCAACCAATGATAATTTCATTGGTTGGAGTTTTAAATATCATATTTAAAGATAGGATATGTTTTTTTATAATAATTAATTATTTAAATTTATTTTTATATGTTTCAATGGAAGAATTTCAAAATTTTTGTTTTTTAGTGTATCTTTAAAATAACTATTCTCTTCAGAAGTTTCATAGGATTCAATAAAATTTTCAGCTGCGTTGCCTGTTATTACTACATAATCATTTTTATGATATATATCATACTTG
>DAMAVY010000144.1:0-7453 GCA_032077725.1 Clostridium sp.
AATCCTCAATCAGGAAAGTGCAAGATTGTTGATATTACTTCAGGTGAACCTGTAGTTTTAGCAGATAAGGTAACAGAGGTTACAGAAGCTTGTAAAGATATTATTGGTCTTAGTTTAGAGGATTTCACAAGAACTGTGGTATTGCCTCAAGGTAAATTTAGTGAATTCTTAAAGCTTGAAGGGAAACCTAGAAGAGATATGTTAGAGAGATTATTTAACCTCCAAAAATATGGAGATAATCTTTCAATGAGACTTAAGTCAGAAAAATATAAAGAAGAATCTAATAATAGTGAACTTCTTGGAGAGCTTAAAGGCTATGATGATATAAGTGAAGAAAGTTTAAAGGTAAAGGAAGAAGAGTTTCAGCTAGCAGCGAATAATTTAACTTCTGCAAGTGGTGAATTTAAATTAATAGATAAGCTTTTTAAAGAAAAACAAGAACTTTGGAATTTAAGTGTTGAACTTAAGGAATATGAGGAAAACAAGAAAAAGCTTCAAGGTAGTAGTGAGGAAATATTAGATCACCAAAAAAGAATTAAACTTGGAGAGTCAGCTTCAAAGGTTGCACCTTATATAGAGAATTATGAAGCTACATTAAAGAGTTTAGATATATCAAAGGTAAACAAAGAAAGATTAATGGTAGATTACGAAAAATTGAAATTAGAAAAACAAGATGCAGAAAAAAACTTTAATCTTTGGAGAGAAAAAAAAGATAAGGAACTTCCTCTTTTGAAAGTTAAGGAAGAAAAAATAAAAGATGCTCTTATAGAACAAAATAACTTAGAGGTACTTAAGAAAGATATAAATAAATTAAAGAAAACTATTGAGAATCTTGAAGAAAGTGAGAAGAAGAGTCAAGAGGATATAAATGTTTTTGGAGAAAGAATTTTAAAAGGTGGAAATGTTGTAAAAGAAACTGAAGAAAAGTTTGAAGCACTACACATTGATAATGAATTGAAAGAAAAGGTTCAAAAGGGAATTAGACTTAATGAAAGATATATTGATTTACAAACTTTGATGGAGAAAAATAAATCAAACCTCGAGAAGTTAAAGAAATCCATAGCAGATGGACAGTTAAAAGAAAAACAACAAGTTGAAAAATTTAATAAAAAAATTATGACTTTAAAGGTGGAAAAAGATAAGCTAGAAACTTTAATGAAAGCTTGCCCAGGAGAGCAAACTGATTTATTAATTTTACAGAGAAAATTATCTGAAGGAAGAGAAAAATGGCTAAGGTATGAAACAGCTTCTAAGGACATTGAAGATGCTAAGAAGTCTATTGAGAACTTAAAAGGTGATATAAAGAAAAATCAGGAAGAAAAGAAACACCTAGAAGATGTAATAACAGTAATAAAAAATAAAATTACAGAGCAACAGGTGGAAAACTTAGCTCATAAACTTAGGGAATCACTTAATCGTGGGGAAGCATGTCCCGTTTGCGGTTCGATGCATCATCAGGAAGAAAATATAAAGCATATTGCTACAGTAGATTTAAGGGAAGTAGAGGGCGAATTATCGCAAGGAGAAAAGTGTCTAAAAAAGGTAGAAAAAAGCATAACAACAGGAGAAACACAGCTGTTAACCCTTGAAGAGAAAGTTAAAAAAGAAGAAGAGGAGATAAAAAATCTTGGTGAAGATTTTAAAACCATCACCACTACTGAGTTACAGAAAAAATTTGATACCTTAAGTGGTGACCTAGATAAGTTCGTAAAAAGTAAAGAATTACTAGAAAATAGTATTAAAACATTAAATGAAGAAAGGCTGTCTTTGGAAGGCGAAATAAATACTATTAAATCTTTAATCTTAGAGAATGAAAAGCAAATAAAAGGTGTAGAAGAAGAATATAATAAAAACAAATTGTCTATAGATGAAAAAGTAATAGAAATTAAAGAACTTAAAGATGCCGTTGGTGTGGATAATTTCCCCCAAAAAAACCAGGAAATATTGAGGATAGAGAGTGAAAGAGAAGAATTACAAAAAAGCATTAAGAAGTATAGGAGTTACTTAGAAGAATTTATTAATAAAAAGGATGAACTACAGCTTGGTTTAAATGCACTGAGAGAGAATTTAGCTAAAGAAAAGTCTTCACTTACAGGGAAAGAAAAAAATGCAGAAGAGAAATCACTTCTAATTAAGAGTAAGGTGGGAGATGAGAAGGACTTAGATTCAGCATTAAAAGATGTAGAAGAAAATATTAAGGTAATCGAAACTTCCTTTTCAACCTGTGAAAAGAATAAGGAGATTATAGGGAATCCTTCAAGGTATGTAATGAAGCACTTATTGAAGTTAACAGTAAGATAAGTGAAATGGAAAAGAGGATTATATTAGAAAAGAAAAGTTTAGAAAATATTTTAAGCACAGAAGCTTTTGAATCCATTGAAGAAGTTAAAGCAAACTCAATTTCTAAAGAAAAAATTAAAACATTAAAGAAGCTAGTAGATGAATATAATCATAATTTATCTAAGATAAGTGGGGCTATTGAAAGTTTACTTAAAAAGATTAATGGTAGAGAAATTACAGAGGAGCAATGGTTAAAAATTCAGGAAGATAGAATTGCCATTGAAGAACAGGTCAAGTCTGTAAATGAAATAAAAATAAAAGTAGAAGAAGAAGTTAATTTTATAAAAAGAAAACTTTTAGAGCTTAAAGATTTGCTTTTTAAAAAGGAAAAACTTCAGCACAAGTTAGCCTTATTAGATGACTTAGAAAAACTATTTAAGGGTAAAAGGTTTGTAGAGTTTGTAGCTAGTAATAGGCTTAAATATGTTTCTATGGAGGCTTCTAAAAAACTTAAGGAAATCACCGGCGGTAACTATGGCTTAGAAGTTGATGAAAATACTAAGTTTATAATTCGTGATTATAAAAATGGAGGAGCAGCAAGGGATGCATCTACCCTTTCAGGGGGAGAAACTTTCTTAACATCCTTAGCCTTAGCTCTAGCTTTATCCACTGAAATTCAATTAAAGGGTACAGCACCCCTGGAGTTATTCTTCTTAGATGAAGGCTTCGGAACTCTAGATGATGACCTTTTAGAGGTAGTTATGAATTCACTGGAGAGAATTCATAATGATAAGCTAAAAATAGGAATTATAAGTCATGTAGAAACTATAAAAAATAGGGTTCCAGTAAAACTTATTATTACACCAGCAGAAGCAGGCAAGGGTGGAAGCAAGGTTAAAATTGAAAAAAATTAATAGGTTAAAATAAATGATATGTTGAAGTTTTCGTAATTAACTGGGGATGTTAGTCATAAGTTAGTGCCCATGGTTAATCGTTAAAAATATACATTATCAAAAATCAATGAGATGCCCATGATTAATTATAAAAACATATTGACTTAATAAATGTATTCCTATACAATATATGTTAATATTAATAACAGCTATGATGAGAAGAGTAGATATCTATATTCTTTTACAGAGAACTCCAGGTGCTGAAAAGGGGTAAAGAAGTATTTGTTGAAACAAGTCTCAGAGCTTCATACGGATCCGAAAGGTGATGCTATGACGTGGGTTCACGTTACAGGACTAGAGTATAAGTATAAGTGGTTCTCCAAAATTTTAAATGACATTTTAAATCTTGGATTTGGTCAGTGGAAGTTACTCATTTGAACGAATGTGAATCGAGTTTCCTTTACCGTACTTGACAAGGTGGATATGGTAACATATAAACGAATTTAGGTGGCAACACGGAGATACAACTCCCGTCCTAAAGACTGAAAAGTCTTTAGGACGGGAGTTTTTTAATATAAAATAGGAGGTGAATTTAGTAAGGTTTCAAAAAAATAAATCTTACTAAGGTAGTATGTGTAATGAAAATAATATTTTAAATTTTGTGGATAGACTAGTTCAAGAGGATATTAGGGAGGGGAATTGTAAGGAAATTCACACTCGTTTTCCGCCAGAGCCTAATGGATATCTACACATAGGGAATGCTTATGCAATAAATATAAGTTATGGCATTGCTAAAAAGTATAATGGAAAATTTAATTTAAGATTTGACGATACTAACCCTGGAAAAGAAGACCACGAATATGTAGATGCAATTATGGAAGATATGAAGTGGATGGGTTTTGACTATGAAGATAGACTTTTCTATGGTTCGGATTATAGTGAAAAAATCTATAATTTTGCACTATATTTAATTAAAAAGGGCAAGGCTTTTGTGTGCAATTTAAATTCTGAAGAATTAAGAGAATATAGAGGTACTTTAACAACTCCAGGCAAAAATAGCCCGTATAGGGACAGGACAGTAGAGGAAAATCTAGAGCTATTTGAGAAAATGAGAGCTGGTAAGTATAAAGAAGGAGAAGCTACATTAAGGACAAAAATTGATATGGAAAGTCCTAATATGAATATGAGAGACCCTGTTATTTATAGAATATCTTATACTCCTCATTATAAAACAGGAGATAAGTGGTGTGTTTATCCAATGTATGATTACGCTCATCCAATTCAAGATTATTTAGAAGGTGTTTCACATTCCCTATGCTCTAATGAATTTAAGGATCATAGACCTCTTTATAATTGGGTATTAGATGAGCTGGATTTAAAAATGCCAAGGCCAAGACAAATTGAGTTTGGAAGAATGAATTTATCTGGTGTAGTTACAAGCAAGAGATATCTAAAGATGCTTGTTAAAAATGGCGAAGTGGATGGATGGGATGACCCAAGGCTTTCAACTTTAAAGGGCATGAGAAGAAGGGGATATACAAGGGAGTCAATTTTAGACTTTTTAGCTGAAATAGGCGTAGCTAAGGCTGATACCATGGTAGATGTAGCGATGCTTGAAAATTCCATAAGGCAAGATTTAAATACAAAGGTGCCTTCTGTTATGGCTATCCTTGATCCACTAAAGGTTATAATTACTAATTTACCAGAAGATCACCTTGAATATTTAACTATTAAAAACAATGCAGGAAATGAAGCATTAGGGTCTAGAAAAATGCCATTTACTAGAGAGTTATACATTGAAAGAGGTGACTTTAATGAAAACCCACCTAAAAAGTACAATAGGCTTGTATTAGGTGGAGAAGTTAGATTTATGGGAGCCTATTTTGTAAAATGCAATGAAATCATAAAAGATGAAGTTGGAGATATAATTGAACTAAGGTGTACCTATGATCAGGAAACTAAGAGTGGAAGTGGATTTACAGGAAGAAAGGTAAAAGGAACAATTCACTGGGTAAGTGCAAAATATGGAGTGCCATGTGAAGTTAGATTATTTGAGGATTTATTTAATGAGGCTCCTTCTGGAGATAACTTATTTGAGTTCATAAATAAAAATTCTTTGGAGATAAAGGAAAATGCCATTCTTGAGCCAGCAGCTATTTCACTAAACGAAGAAGGAAGATTTCAATTTATGCGAAATGGATATTTTATTAAGGATATTAAATTATCTATAGATAAATTAGTATTTAATAGAACAGTGTCTTTAAAAAGTTCATACAAGAAATGATGGTAGATTTTTATATATTATAGATAAATATTATGTAATTCCTTTTCTGTTAATTTTCGAAAATTAAGGAATCTAATGCAGATGAGCAGTATATAATTTAGTAGTGTAAGTAGAAATCAAGAATTTTTTATACACAAGTTTATATCCTGGATATATGAAGGAGGAATTATTATTAATAGTGTTTCTAAGAAAGATATCTATAAACAACTGTTAGAAATATTAAACAGTGGAAAAAAAGCTGTTTTACTCACTACATTTAAGCATACGGAAGAGAAAAAACAGTATTCTAGAAATGAAATACTAATTATAGAAGAGAAACTAAACTTTAATAATAGTTTTAGTTTAGAAAAAGACTTATACGAAAAGGCAATAAATGCTGTTGAATCAGGAAACCTTCAATTTATTAATGATGAATATAAGGGTATTACCTTAATTGAACCCTATATTCCAGAGCTAAAACTTGTTATTTTTGGTGGTGGACATATATCAAAGCCTTTGGCGGAATTTGCTTCTAAGGTTGGGTTTGCAGTTACTGTGGTAGATGATAGACCTGTTTTTGCTAATAGTGTCAGGTTTCCTTATGCAAAAAGTGTAATTTGTGAAAGCTATGAAAACTGTTTTAAACTCTTAAATCTAAATAATTCTTCCTTTGTAGTAATAGTAACTAGGGGTCATAGACATGATATGTATTGTTTAAAAGAGGCGCTTAAATATAATACTGCTTATCTTGGCATGATTGGTTCCAAAAGGCGGATTAAAATTGTTAAAGAAGAATTACTATGTGAAGGTTATTCTCAGCATAAGCTAAATATGGTTAATGCTCCAATTGGTATAGATATTAATGCGGTATCTCCTGAAGAAATAGCAATATCCATATTAGCTCAGCTTATTAGCTATAGAAGAACTATTAGAGATAAAGATGGTACTATAATGGTAGGAAAAGTTAATAACATAGAATTTAATGGTGACATAATTAAAGAATTAGTAAAAGACTGCAATGAGCCCAGAGCAATGGTAACGGTGGTTTCAACTAAGGGCTCTGTGCCTAGAAAATCAGGAGCTAAAATGCTTGTTTACTCAGATGGAAGAACCCTAGGAAGTATAGGAGGCGGATGTGCTGAAGGAAATGTGATAAATACAGCTCGTGATGTAATAAAAAATGGTGGATATGAAATTCAAAGAGTGGATATGACTGGGCAGATTGCTGAAGAAGTGGGCATGGTATGTGGGGGGATAATGGAAGTATTCATTGAAAACATACCACCAAGCATTTAGTGCTTTTCAACTTTTGCTACAAGAAACTGTCTAGTTCTACCCATGGTATAGGCAAGGTTTATCATAGATTTTTCTTCTTCAGAGAGAGGTCTATGATACATCTTTTCAAATTGCTCAAATACTGCCACTATATCAACAATCTCTTTAATTATAGGGGTTCTATTAGGTGGAGCTTTTTTATAAATTAAAGGTTTTATGTCTTCATTATATATAGCTTTTAAAATCTCACTAGTATAGTAAGCATCGTTGAAGGCATCATGAAAATCACCTGTAAGTTCTATATTTAAAAGTTCAATGGCAGTTTTTAAACCAATTTTATTGCCTTTTGTAGCATGAAAGTATTTTGAGGCATGGCGCTGCACATCAATATATTTTATAGGTATTGATGGAACAGGAAGTTCATGAAATTTAACATTTCTAATGAGTTCTTTAATGTCTACAGCTCCCCAAACACAGAATACAGCTTCTTCATCTCCAACAAATCTAATAAAATCCTCATATACTTCAGTAAATTCTTTTGAACAATTTAACTCCTCAGAAGTAATCTTTGTCAAATTTTCCACATATGGATGAAGATTTGTGTGGATAAGTGGTTTAATTAAATTATTAAATGTGGATATTTTCTGAAAATTTTCATTGAGCTTTATAGCTCCAATTTGAATAATTTCAAAGGTAAGCCTTGGCGTATTTTTTAGCTCTTTATTTTCATTATTAGTTGTAT
>DAMAVY010000145.1:0-7445 GCA_032077725.1 Clostridium sp.
TCCTTGTTCCGTAGAAGATTATGATAAAATGAGAGCTATAGGTAAATCGTTAAAAGGTCAAAATGTAGATATGATTAGGGCAGGAGCTTTTAAACCTAGAACTTCACCCTATGATTTCCAAGGTCTTGGTTTAGATGGACTAAAAATACTTAAAGAAGTTGGTAATGAATTTGATTTGCCTATAATATCAGAGGTCATGGATGCTAGGGATATTGAGAGTTCTCTTCAATATGTTGATATGATACAAGTTGGGTCAAGAAATATGTATAACTATACCCTTTTGAAGGAGCTTGGAAAGCTTAATGTACCTATACTTTTAAAAAGAGGAATGAGCGCTACTATATCAGAGTGGATATATGCAGCGGAATATATATTAAAAGAGGGTAACATGAATGTTGTACTTTGCGAAAGAGGGATAAGAACCTATGAAACTAGTACAAGAAATACTTTAGATTTAAACTCTGTAGCTATTATTAAAGAGAGTTATAGGCTGCCTATTATTGTGGATCCTAGTCATGGTACAGGAAGACGAGAACTTGTTGAGCCTATGAGTTTTGCAGCAGTTGCAGCGGGAGCAGATGGATTAATAATAGAAAGCCATGTAACGCCAGATAATGCTATATCTGATGCTAGACAAACAATAAATGTAGAAAAGATAAAAGAAATTACTAAGAAATGCAATGAAATAAGAAAAATTATATAGTCTAAAGTTGACAATGGACAGTTGAGAGTTGAGAGTTGAGAATTCTCAATTAAAAAAAGGGGGGGATATTCTTGAGTTTAGCAGTTATAATAGTGGTGTTAGGCCTAATTGTTGATAGAGCTACAAAATTATGGGTGGCGAGTGTCCTTAAGGGTACTGATGGAATAACAATAATAAAAAATTTCTTTGGCTTTGAATATTTAGAAAATCGTGGGGCTGCCTTTGGGATGCTTCAAAATAAACAGTGGTTACTTATAGTTGTAACTTTAATTGTGATTATAGGAATGATATTTTATTTAGTTAAATATAAACCTAAATATAAATTTGTGTATATATCTGTTTCTATGATAATTGCTGGAGCTATTGGCAACCTTATAGATAGGATTTTTTATAATTATGTGGTAGATTTTATTTTAGTACATTATAAGGATATATATTATTTCCCCACCTTTAATGTAGCTGATATGTTAGTCTGTGTAGGAACTTTTTTCTTATTAATTTGTATATTAAAGGATGAGATTTAATGAAATTAGAAAATTATATTATTGATGAAGAACATGCATGCAAGAGATTAGATGTATTTATTAGTGAAATCCATGATAATATGTCCAGATCTTATGCTCAAGGGATTATTGAAAAGGAACAGGTAAGGGTAAATAATAAGATAAAAAAGAGTAATTATAAGTTGAAGCTTAAGGATCAAGTAGATATAGAAATAAGTGACCCTGTGGAACTTCAAGTTGAAGCGGAGAATATTCCTTTAAATATAATTTACGAGGATGGGGATATTATAGTGGTTAATAAGCCACAAGATATGGTAGTGCATCCAGCACCAGGAAATTATACAGGAACACTTGTCAATGCTCTTTTATATCACTGTAAGGACTTGTCCGGAATAAATGGTGTTATAAGACCTGGAATAGTCCATAGAATAGATAAAGATACTTCAGGAATACTTGTGGTTGCAAAGAATGATACTTCACATAATTTTTTAGCTGCGCAACTAAAGGATCATTCTATGAAGAGAACTTATTATGCTATAGTTGAAGGAATAATAAAGGAAGATGAAGGCACTGTTGAAACTCAAATAGGAAGACATCCTGTGGAACGAGTAAAAATGGCTATAGTAAAAGATGGCAAAGAAGCTATTACTAATTATAGCGTTATAGAAAGATTCAAAAATAACACTTTGGTAGAGTGTAGACTTGAAACAGGCAGAACACATCAAATTAGAGTTCATATGGCTCATTTACATCATCCCTTGGTGGGTGATGAAGTTTACGGCTTTAAAAAACAAAGGTTTAAACTTAAAGGGCAAGCTCTTCATGCAAAAAATTTGGGATTGATACATCCCACTACAAGGGAATATATGGAATTTGATTCAGAGCTTCCAGAGTATTTTAAGGAAATTTTGAACAAGTTAAGAAATGAAATTTAAGGAGGTTTATCAATGGAACTTAAGTCAATTCTTATGGATGAGACAGCGATAAAGAGAACTCTAACCAGAATTTCTCATGAAATTATAGAAAAAAATAAAGGTACTGATAATTTAGTTTTAATGGGTATAAAAAGCCGTGGAGTACCACTAGCTAATAGAATTGCAACATTTATTGATATGTTTGAAGGTGTGAATATTGAAGTTGGAAGTGTGGACATAACTAAGCATAGAGATGACTATAAAGATTTTAACAGCATAGATGAGGTTAATAGTATAGAAGTAGAAGTAGACATAACTGGTAAAAAAATAATTTTAGTAGATGATGTACTATTTACAGGTAGAAGTGTTAGAGCTGCATTAGATGCTATTATGGAACTTGGAAGACCGGAAATAATTCAGCTTGCAGTGCTTATAGATAGAGGGCATAGAGAACTTCCAATAAGAGCAGACTATGTAGGTAAGAATATACCAACTTCTAGAAAAGAGGATATATCCGTTCAGCTTACTGAAAAAGATGGAATAGATTCAGTAGGTCTATATGAGAATGATTAGGAGAATAAAAACATATGTATAATATAATTGTAACTACAACCTTTGGTATAGAGGCGATTACTGCCAAGGAACTAAAGAATTTAGGATATGAAGATTTAAAAGTTGATAATGGAAAGATAACCTTTGAAGGAGACGAAATGGATGTTGCAATCTGTAATATCCATCTAAGAACAGCAGAAAGAGTGTTCTTAGAGATGGCGCAATTTGAAGCTACATCTTTTGAAGAATTATTTCAAGGAACAAAGAAAGTTGATTGGGGTAGCTTAATCCCAATCAATGGGAAAATGCACATTACAGGGAAGTCTATTAAATCAATGTTACATAGTGTACCAGATTGTCAATCCATAGTAAAAAAAGCTGTGGTAGAGAAAATGAAGGAAAAATATCATACAGATTGGTTTAGTGAGGATGGCCCGGTATACAAAATAGAAGTAGGTATTTTAAAAGATGTGGTAACTTTAGCAGTGGATACCTCTGGAGCTGGACTTCATAAAAGAGGATACAGAGAAAACTCAGGGATGGCACCACTAAAAGAAACTTTAGCTTCAGCCTTGGTTTTAATATCTAAATTTAATGGAGATGAACTTTTACTTGATCCACTATGCGGATCAGGGACCATTCTTATAGAAGCAGCAATGATAGCTAAAAATATGGCTCCAGGAGTTAACAGAGATTTTGTTAGTGAAACTTGGCCAAATTTTGATAAAGAAATGTGGGAACAGGTTAGAGAAGGAGCAAAGGCATCTGTTAATAATAAGGAGTTTATAATTCAAGGTTCTGATATAGATGGATGGGTACTTAAAACTGCTAAGGATAATGCAACCAAAGCCGGAGTACGTGATTATATAAATTTCCAAAGACTAGATGTGAAAGATGTAAGGTATGGTAAAAAGGGTGGAATGATAATTACAAACCCACCATATGGAGAAAGACTTTCAGATGAAGATGAAATTAAAGGACTTTATAAGACAATATCTGATGTGTATGCACAGTTAGATGATTGGTCTTGCTATATACTTACTTCTTATGCTGACTTCCAAAAGATTTTTGGTAAGAAGGCTGATAAGAACAGGAAGCTTTATAACGGAAGAATTCAATGCTATTATTATCAGTACAATCCTAAGAAATAATGAATACTCTCCTCTATGTCAAGGTAATCGTTAGGAAACTAAATTTGATTAAGAAATTCTAAGCTTGCGCTTGTATAAAATTACCTACCCTCACCATTCGCCATCCGTGGCTCAGGGTTCGGCTCTTGCCTTCCGTGGCAAGAGTTATAAATGAGACTCTAAATCTATGATTTAGTTTGTCGAATTTATTCCACCGAACGCATGTGAGGCGGAGATTCAATACGAGCAGAGCGAGGAAATACGCTACAGCTAAGAATATCTAAAATCAAATTTATGATTGTTTCTACACTGATTACCCATTGGCATTACGAAGAGTTTTCATAGAAGTAAGTATTGAACCTAATTTTAAAATTTAACGAGTAGTATATGATACACAGATAATAAAAAGGTGTTAATTATAGATGGAGTATAATTATCATCTTTTATTTTTTGCAGGAGAGTGTATTGAAGTAATGGACTCCTAGGAATTCTCCTTTTCTACTAATTATTTTAATTAATTAACACTTAGCGTATACGCTTTTTTATAAGGGAGATGCCCTAAAACCCCCATAAACAGAACAACTATTTAAAATTTTAAATAGTTAGATAGGGAAAAATTTAAAATTTTAAATAGGTAAAATTTTACATAGATAAATAGGTAAAATCTTAAATAGATAAATAGATAAATAGATAAATAGAGGAAATTTTAAATAGTTAAATTTGGAGATACTTAGCACATTAGTGTTATTGATCAATAAGCAATCCACTTCTATAAGTGGTGGTAGTTTACATTTGAATATGGAAAATATTCTATAAAGAATAGATGAAATTGGAGGGGGATTTTCAAATTATGAAATTAATAGCAAAAAAACTTATAAAAGAAGGTAAAGTTGAAGAAGCCATAAAATTATATGAGGAATTAGTTAACCTTTCAAGAAAAGAGGAAGGATGCATATCTTACGATCTTTACCAAGATGAAAGTGATTCTAGAATTTTAGCAGTAATTGAAGAATGGGAAAATCAAGATGTCTTAGATAAACATTCAAATTCTGAACATTTCACTAGATTGGTACCTATGATAGGGCAACTTACTGAAGAGAAATTTGGAATAGATAAATATAATAAGATTATTTAGTAAATATAAATATAATTACGATATTTAGGAAATAAAGATCACTGTATAAAGTAAAATTACGCCCCATAGAATGGACAGCATTAAAGGTCTATTCTATGAGGCATATTTTATTCTAGATTATCCTTGCTTAAACTTGCTTTAAATCAAGCTTTACAGGATCAACATATAAAGTTTTGTTAGTAGAGTAAGTTACCATGCCTGGTTTGCCTTTAGCCATTTTCTTAACGTTTCTAACTTCTGTGTAGTCTATTGGTACCTTAGTAGCGTTTTTACCCTTGCTGTAGAAGGCTGCGAGCGTTGCAGCTTCAAGAAGAGTAGAGTCAGAAACATCTCCCATGTTTTTAATGATTACATGGGAACCTGGAATGTTTTTTATGTGAAGCCAAATATCATTATTGTGAGCAAACTTTAGGGTTAAGTAGTCATTTTCTAGATTGTTCTTTCCAACATAGATATCTATGCCTTCACTAGAAATAAAATGAAGAGGTTTTGAAGGTTTGGGTTTTTTGCTCTTCATAGATTTTTTAAAGGAAATATAGCCAGTTTCAACTAATTCATTTTTAATGTCCTCTAAGTCCGTATAGTTGTCAGCATTTTCAATGTTAGAAAGTACAGATTGAAGATACTGATCCTCTTCCTCTGCCAATTTAATTTGAATATGTGCATTTTCCTCAGATTTTTTTAGTTTATTATATTTATTAAAGTATTTTTGTGCATTTTCTGAGGGAGTTTTATTTATAACTAAAGGAATTTTTATATATTCCTCTTCTTCACTGTAGTAATTTAAAACTTCAACTTCAATATCACCCTTTTTTATATTATATATGTTTGCAGTTATAAGCTCTCCATATAGATTATATTTAGGCTTTTCTTCACATTCAGCTAAAGTCCTATTCAGTATTGCAAGTTTTTTTGCTACTCTATCAATATTAGTAACAACTAATCTTTGCATATCATGACTTTTACTTTGAAGTCTATTTACTTTATCCCTAGAAAAATAGAATTCTTCAAGAAGATTACTTGGAGATGAATATTTTATGCTTTCTCCATGATTTTCTAAAAGATGGTTAAGCTTAACGCAATGAAAGTCTTTTAATTCTCCGTCCATAGAATAACGATAAAAATCATAGCTACTTTCTTTAGCGGGAGCAAAGAATTCTATTAAAAAGTCATAAATTTGTTTTAGGTTATTTTTACTTAGGTCTATATTTCTTTCCTTAAGCTCATAGGATAATTCCTTTGCTATAGGGTTACTTAATCCATCTATAGTTCTAGTGAATAATTTTTCATTTAGGTCTTCATTCTCATAAGTACTCAAAACTTTTTCTTTAAAGGCTTCAAAGGTAGTGTTAAAAATATCAATTTTATTACTTTCTGGAGGATATACATATTCAATCCCAGGATAAAGAACCCTATAACTATTGATATCAGGAGTAATATGTTTTATGGAATCCATAATAATTCCATCTCTTTTTCTTATTAGAGTAATATTACTATGACGTCCCATGATTTCAATAATTAAGGTGTATATACTATTAAAACCTAGGTCATCACTACTCTCAAAGTCTAAAAGTAGAACTCTATCATTGCCAAGTTGAGTAACTTCCTTAAGGACAGCCGTGTTCAAATACTTTCTTAAAACCATGCAAAATACAGGTGCTTTAAGAGGATTTTCTTTATTATAATCTATAAAGTTTATTCTAGGGTAGGAAGCATTTGCAGTTAGTAGTAGCCTTACAGCCTTCCTATTTATTTTAAAATTTAGTATTATTTCATCCTTTTCTGGTTGAGTTATTTTATCTATTCTACAATTAAGTAGGGTGTTTCTGAACTCATTTGCTAGAGAACGTAGATATAATCCGTCTAATGCCATATAAATCATCCTTTCATTTCAAAAGCATATATTTTACAGTATAACACTAATATTTTAGAAATAGAATAGAAAATATTCATTCATAGTAATATAGGAAATTTACTACGAATTTTAATGTTAAAGAATAACAAATAAATGGTATAATAAAGGAAAAAGGTGTGAATCATTAGGAGGTAGCTGTGGAAATTAAGTTAGAATTAAAAGAGAGTATTACTGGTCTTAGAAGGGAATTTCATAGATGTGCAGAAACAGGATGGCTAGAATTTGAAACTACTTTTAGAATAATTGATTATTTACGGAAACTCGGATATAATTTGGAATTAGGTAAAAAAATTCATCATAACCCTATGGGAATGCCAATGGAAGAGAATATGAGGTTACATAGGACTAAATGTGAAAAATTAAATATGTGTAATTTTCTTGAAAGAGAAGAAATTTTAGAGGGCTACACTGGAGTGGTAGCATCCATTGATACAGGAATTTCGGGACCGACTATGGCATTTAGGTTTGATATTGATGGACTTAGAGTACCAGAGGGAATTGAAGGACATAGGCCTTATGAGGAAGGGTTTAACTCAAAAGATCCTAGTATTTCTCATAGCTGTGGTCATGATGGACACATAGCCATTGGACTT
>DAMAVY010000146.1:0-7441 GCA_032077725.1 Clostridium sp.
TATTTACAAGGAGGTAGCTTTTTAATATGGTAATTTATTACGATTTAAACACTAAGGAAATAAAAAGAACTGAGGATAATACAATGCAACCAGTGTTGCCAATGAATATGAGTTTTGACGAAAAAAAAGAATATTATAAACTAGAAAATGAAGGATTTATATGTTTACCATATGAAATGGGAATGTATATTTTTGATTATCAACTCTGTTTTGATGCTAATGGTAATTTTACTGGATTACAACCTAAATAAAGATAACCGAGAGATTAGATTAAATTCTAGTCTCTTTTATTTTAAAAAGGATGGAGTGATAACATGGCTCTTAATAAATATGTAGATATTTTAATATCAAGTAGAGATGGTACTGCAAAAGCAAAAGAAGATTTATTGATTTTTGAAAAGGATAAAGGGATAGATATTTATTTTAGGCTCATAGACCATAAATATCAATACAAACTTACTACAGCGAATCAAGGAGAGTGGAATATACTTTCAAGTCTTAATGGAGCTAATGCATATATAACTATCGTTAATCCGCAAGGTGAAGAAATAACTCAGGGATTAGGTAATAGTAATGTAGTACTAAAAGATGATTATGTTAAATTCACAGTTACGGAGGAGCTTACAGATGAATTAGACGAAATTGGTGAGTATATGCTTCAAATTCATGTCCTAGATAAATTGGGTGCTGAAGCAAGTATACCGCCTTTTTCTTTTCAAGTTAAAGAGAGATTAAAGGGAATAACTGTAGCAGTAAATTTATTAGCTGAAGATGGAAGTGCTCTTCTTAATGAATCAGGTAACAATATCGTAGTTAGTGGTAGTGGAATAAAGATAAGCAATTTAACACCTTTAGATAGCATTACAGGAAATGAATATATCCCTATTTCAATTAATGGAGTGACTTATAAAATTGTTTCAAGTCTTGTGAAAGGTAAAGATGGTGCTAATGGAAAATCAATAGAATATGCATGGGATGGTACTCGATTAGGTGTTAGACAGGAAGGGGAGCTTACTTATACTTATATAGATTTGAAAGGTAGTAAAGGAGACCAAGGAATAGACGGTATAAGTCCAGCATTATCAATAGGAACAGTTACCACACTAGAATCTAATCAAAGTGCTACAGCAAGTTTCTCAGGTACAGCTAGTAATCCTATTTTGAATTTAGAAATACCACAAGGAGTACAAGGCAACAATGGTATTTCTATTAGTGATACTCTAGTTACGACCGCTATTGTGGGTACTGCACTAACACTTACTACAGATAAATACCAAACAACTACTATGGTTGCAGGTACTACTATAGTATTACCAACAGTTACAAGCTTTAAAGAGATCCATTTATTCTTTAGCACTACAGAAGCTTTAACGGTAACATTCCCTACAGTAAAATGGCAAACTCAACCTAGTATAGTAGCTAATAAAACCTATGAGATTATATTTACTTATATTAATAATTTTTGGATAGGTGGAATGATAGCCTATGAGTAGAAAATTATTAATGAACAATAGTGTAAAGGTAAATAATAATATAATTTACTTATATAACAGAGGTAATTTATGTGACTCTGTTACTGGTGGCTGGACTATAGGTGGTACAAAGACAACTTTACAATCAAATTATATAGAAATGATACATGCTAGTGGTAACTGTATCGATGTTAATAATAAACTTAATTTAAAAAGTGGAGATGTCGTTCATATAAAAATGTGTCTAACTGGTTATGCGTATGATAGTACAATTTATGGTTTTAAACTAAAATTAAATGCAGAATGGACAAAACAAATGACATTTAATTATATAAAAGATGCTTATGGATTCGACAATGAATTTGATTTTGTTATTCCATTAACGAAAAATTATACAGATGCAACATTTGAACTATATGGCTATTATGGAAGTTATAAAATTTATGAAGTATATATAGAAAAAGTAGGTGTTTAAAATGTATGGAAAATTAGAAAATAATAATTTGATTTTTGCTCCAATTAATTATGTAACAAGTGAAGGTAATTTTATAGCAAACTTTACTAAATCAGAAGAACTCATGATGAAATATGGATTTAAATTAATTGTAGAAGTAAAACCTATTTATGACGAAACAAAGCAATATTTAAGTGTTAGTGGATATAATGAAACAGATAAGAATATAACTATAAATTATGTTATAAACGAATTACCTATAGTTAATAAAACTCAATTTGAAATACTACAAGAAACAGTAGATGCTATAGTATTGTCTAGCTTGGGGGTGTAAATTTATGTATGAAACACTATATAGATTGTGGGGAGAAGGAAAATTAACAGAACAAGCTTTAAATAATGCTATTGGGAAAGGTTGGATTACGGAAGAACAAAAAGTGGTAATCATGGCACAATAGAACATAAGTAATATTAAAGGTAGAGATTAGCAATGCTAGTCTATTTTTATGTAGAAAATTAAAAGGAAGGTGCAAAGATGTGAATGAGGAACTTGTAAACCATCAGCTAAAAACACAAAATATTAGATTAAATAACCATGGAGAAAGGCTTGATAAATTGGAGAGAGAAAGTACAGAACTAAAGACAGAGATAAAAAATTTGTGCGAAAATCTTAAATCACTTACAACCGTTATGAAATGGTTTATAACCGCACTAGGAGGAGCTTTTATAAGCTTCTTTTTTTATGCAATTCAACAAAATATATTTAAATAAGAGGAGTGTTAAATATGGAAAATTTATTAAACTTTATACCAGAAAACTTATTAATTTTAGTAGCTAGTATTTATGTCTTAGGTATCTTCTTGAAAAAAATAGAGAGTATCAAGGACAAGTATATAACTGTAATACTTATGGTGTTTGCTATAGCATTCAGTATGGTACTTTCTGGACTTTCAGCAACAGCTTTTCTTCAAGGTATATTATGCTGGGGAGTAAGTGTTGGAGTTAATCAAACTATAAAACAAATTAATAAACAAGAGTAGTGGCAAGAGTGGGAGCAATCCTACTCTTAAATTTTAAATTTTTAGGAGGAATGAAATATGGCAAAGATAGCAATAGATGAAGGACATTATAATTGTGAGAGCGGAGCAACAGGCTATGGAATAAGAGAATGTGATATTACTCATAGTGTTGCTTATTTACTTAAAGCAGATTTAGAAAGACAAGGACATAGTGTGCTAATAACAAATGGATCACTAGAAAACAGAACGAGATTAGCTAATAATTGGGGAGCAGATATAATTATTTCTATCCACTGTAATGCATTCAATAGCAAGGCATATGGCATAGAAACCTTCTGTTACAAGTTTAAATACAGGCAATTAGCAGATGTTATACACAAATTCCTATTAGCAGACAAAAGACTTTATAGAGTGGATAGAGGGGTTAAAGAAGGCGATTTGCACGTTATAAGGGAAACAAATATGTCGGCGTGTCTTGTAGAAATGGCATTTATAGATAATAAAGAAGATAATACTTTACTTTTGAAATATCAAAAAGAATATGCGGTGGCTATTGCCAAAGGTGTGCAAGCTTATTTTGGTTTAGCTTACAAAGGAGAAGTTTCAAAGCCAATCGAACAAACTCCACAAGTAGAAATGCATAGAAATATTGTAATATACAATAATGAAATAGATAAAATATGTGCTGAGTATTTTGCAATGATATTGAATGGCAAAGGTGAAGATTGTGTGGCAAAAAGTTATGAAGAATATAGAAAATCCTTAGTTGATGGAGGAAGTATATTTGCTGTAGGTGGAAGTCTTAAAGGCAAATTTAGATATCATAAATTGTTTAGTGGAGCAGATAGGAATGAAACAGCTAAAAGTATGTTAGAGCATTTAAAAAAGTATTAGAAGATAGAATTAAGGCTAGCAGGGAGTAAAATCCTTGCTAACCTTATTTTCATTCTTTAGGAGTGGAAAATGAATAAATTTTTAAAGATATTTATATTATATACAAAATTTTAAATATTATACAATTAGCAACAAGACCGCAAATAATGATATAATTCCGCATACAGAACCTACAATTTGTATACTTTTAGAAAACATTTTAAAATATTGCATATAATCACCTCAATATAATATTATATTAAATGTAAAAAGACTAATTAAGCATTAATACCAAATCAGTCTCTCATGAATTAAAAAACTTAAATGAAAAGATGTATCTATATTATAGTCATTATTTTGTATTTTATACATAAAACGGGAAAATTATTTTTATGTTCATAAAATGAAGTATTGTAAAAAAAATATGTCTATGTGGTAATGTATATATTATGTATCAAAATAAATAATTAATTATAGACATTGGAGAAATTGAAATGAAAATAGGAGTTAGAAAACCATCTATAAAAAAATCCATTAGATAAGCATTTTTAGTTGTAATTAAAATAAATAACAAAAATTAGTATAGAAAATATTAAATACTTTCTTGATTATTCAAAGCTTTTAATACTTTATAAATATTGTCAACATCTTCATCTGAAAGACTTTCAATATTATCAATTTTATTTTTTATGCTCTCAATCATATCATCTTTAACAGTTACATTTTTTTTAATAGTGAAGAAATATGAAGTTATTGTGCTTGTTAACGAACCAATTAACCCAATACCTACTAGCATTAGCACGGTCGCAATTGACCTTCCTAAAGCAGTATCAGGTGATATATCACCATAACCAACTGTTGTAGCTGTAACGAAAGCCCACCATATACCATCTTGGAAACTCATATTTTCTGCATAATGAATTAGTAATCCTCCAATCAATATAAAAGTGGTTGTAATAAGAACCATATATTTAAATCCATTTGTATTAAAAAATTTTTTTACCTTCTTTAATAAACGCATAATATAAATTAATACTTTTGACAATTTAATAATTTTAAATATCTTCACAAACTTTAATGTTTTAGTTAATTTGGCAACTCTAAATATCCTAAAAGCAGAATTAAAGGGAATAATTGCAATCAAGTCAAGGATATTTTCTTTTATAAATTTCTTCTTATTTTTTGATATAAGCAATCTACAAAAATAATCTATAACAAAAATAATTAGAATTATATTATCAACTGTGATTTGCCAAGCAACTAGACCCGACGAAATATCTATTATTGCAAAAGTAACAGCAATTATTGCTAATACTCCTATTATAACTTCATAAATAATTTTTTTCATATTTTACTATTCTCCCATCGATACTGTTTTATTAATATGTATATATGAATCATACCATATTTTTGAATATGATACATGTTTAAGTAGAATAATAAAAGCTGACACCTAAAAATAATAAATATTGTTTAAACCATAAAAAAACTTCTTGCAACAAACTCTGGAAGAATAAAAAATGACCTGCTTTTAAATTATACAAATTAAAGGGAAAACTCATAAAATATAAAATTAATATATTTATGAGGGATATGAAAGAAATGGATGAATAGGTTTAATGGTGTTGCAACAAGAAATATAAGTAATTATATTAAGTGGTTTAAATGCTTCAAATATTTGATACAGATAAAGAGATAATAAAGGCTAAGAAATTTATGGTTCAAAGCAATGTAACCCATTCATATATCAAAATTAAAGATTTGAAAAATAGAGATCCAATATATGAATAGTATGTGTGATATTTTGTGAATTATGTTATAATAAGTATTATTAAAACCTATAATCTAATGAACAATGCTAAAATAAGACAAGAATTTTGGATATTAGGTATATGTAGAGGTTACTTTATGGGTAGTGTTATATATAGAAGTTTAACATT
Organism: Clostridium sp.; assembly: GCA_032077725.1. GTDB lineage: Bacteria > Bacillota > Clostridia > Clostridiales > Clostridiaceae > Clostridium_J. The sequence goes on from DAMAVY010000146.1 coordinate 5,759, forward strand.
AGAAGAGTGTCAGTGTATAAATGTAGAAATAAGGGAATAGGAAAAAAATTATAAGTGAATAAGGGGTATGTAAATATGAAAGATATATTTAAGAAAATAGGAATATGGGTTACTTTGATATTCTTGTATTTAATAATATTTAGTTTTTTTACTAAACTTACTGGGATATTAACTTTAATATTTGGAGTGATTGCAGTTTTTTATCTATATTTAAAAAATGAAAAATTCAAAAATAAAAAGAAATCATACAAAATAATATATAGTGTAGGATTATCTCTCCTGGTACTTTTCTTTGGTGTAGGAGGAATAACTTATAATCCTAACTTAGCTTCTAGTAAATTAGAGCAAAGCAATGCAAAGAATGATGATATAGCGAAAAAAAATGAAGATATCGTAGTTAATAATACAGAGGAAAATGTACAAGTTAAAGATGATAAAAAAGAGATAAGTATAAATAACGTTAATAATATAGAAGCAGAAATACATTTTATTAACACAGGAAATTCAGATTCAATAGTAATAAAGCAGGGTGATAAATCAATATTGATTGATGCTGGGGATAATGATGATGAATCTTTGATAGTTAATTATTTAAAGGATTTGGGTATAAGTAAATTAAACTATGTTATTTCTACGCATCCAGATGCAGATCATTGCGGAGGTCTTGATGCAGTATTCAACAACTTTGAAGTTGAAAAATTATTAGTTGGAAATGGTTCTTCTGATAGTAAAACATATAGTGATTTCATTAATTCTGTAGCAAATAAAGGAATTAGTCCAAGTGTACCGTTAGAAGGCTCTGAACATAAATTGACAGATAATAGCTCTATAAAGATGTTTAATGTAAAAGGGATTGAAGGGGATAGCAATGAAAGCTCTTTAGTAACTTTATTTATTAATGGCAATGATAAGATATTATTAATGGGAGATGCTGGAGAAAAAACGGAATCAAAGCTAATTAATAGTTTTTCAGATGTAGATTTATTAAAAATAGGGCATCATGGAAGTTCAAGTTCTACAACATCACAATTTTTAGATAAGGTAAATCCTAAGAATGCTGTTATTTTAGTGGGTAAGGATAATAAATATGGACATCCATCTACAGAAGTAATGTCTAGGTTAGAAGCTAAAGGAATTAAGGTTCATAGAACTGATGAATGTGGGAATATAATATATAAATCGACAGGGCAAGGGGTTTCTACAGCTTGTAATGAAAAAGGAACATATGCTTCAGGTAATAAAACAGAGACACCAAGTCAAAGTGGTGGTTCTAAAACAAAAAAATCCACTGCTATAATACCAACTACTCCAAATACAAGTAATAGTTCTAATGACACCAGTTCTAATACTCAAAGTAGTGGTGGGTCAGTAACAACAAATGAACCAGCTGCAAATGATAGAACTGTATATTGGACTCCTAATGGCAAATCATATCATTTTAATAGAAATTGTAGTACATTATCAAGAAGTAAAACTATTTTAGAAGGGCCTGGATCACAATGCCCTAAGACAGATCCATGTAATGTTTGTACAAAATAAAATAAAAAAATTAGAATAACAATTACTATTTTAAATAAACAAAATATTTGAGTGCTATTAATTTAGCACTCTTTTATAATGCAAAAAAAGCAACTTAGAATATATTAAAATAATTAATGAATTATGAATTATATAAACCCCCTC
>DAMAVY010000147.1:0-7400 GCA_032077725.1 Clostridium sp.
AAGTTTTCAAGTAGAAGAGATAATATACTATTAGATCCTGAAAGAACAATAGTTGAAAATATAACATGCTTTAAAAAAGGTTCTGTTCTTGATGTAGCATGTGGAGATGGTAGAAATACATTGTTTCTTCTTGAAAAAGGCTTTAAGGTAACTGGGGTTGATTTTAGCAGTAAAGCACTTGAACGTTTAAATATGTTTGCTGAAAAAAGTAATTACTTAGTGCATACAAAGCAAATTGATTTAAGTATATCAGATTCTATAAGTAGCATTGGTACATTTGATAATATTATAATTAATCATTATAGATTAAATAAGGAGCAATTTGCAGATATTAAAAATCATATAACTGATGATGGAATTTTATTTATTTGTGGTTTTGGATATAAGCATAAGGTGGATTCTAAAATTAAAAAATACGATTTAATTCGAAAAACTGATTTTCGAGATATAAATAAATCGTTTAGGTTAATTAAGTATATTGAAAATAAAGATGATAGAGGATTTTTTGTTACTTATATTTTTCAAAAGATGAAAAGAGACTGAGGACTTATTTTGTAATAATGCAAAATGAATTTTAAAATTTATATAGGAGGAAGTTATGGACAGCAAAAAAATCTATCCGAGAACAGGTGATAAAGAAACAGTGTATTTGAAACCTACTATTACAAAGCCTAATATTATAGTAGGTGATTATACCATGTATAATGATTTTGTAAATGACCCAACAAGGTTTGAAAAGAATAATGTTATATACCATTATCCTATTAATAACGATAAGTTAATTATTGGAAAGTATTGTTCTATTGCTTGTGGGGCTAAATTTATGTTTACATCTGGAAACCATAATATGACCTCACTTTCAACTTATCCATTCCCTATATTTTATGAAGAATGGGAATTAAATGGTACTAACATAACAGAAGCATGGGATAACAATGGTGATATAATAATAGGCAATGATGTATGGATTGGCTATGAAGCAGTAATTATGCAAGGTGTTCGCATAGGAGACGGTGCTATTATAGGAACAAGAGCAGTTGTTACAAAGGATGTTCCTCCATATACAGTTGTAGGTGGAGTACCTGCAAAAGAAATTAGAAAACGCTTTTCTGAAGAAGCAATAGCAAAATTGATAAAACTTCAATGGTGGAATTGGGATGATGAAACTGTTCAAAGAAATTTAATTGATATTATGAAAGGAAACGTTAATTTGATAGAAAAATCTTAATGAGAATGGCAGCCATATAACTTATAACTTATTGATAATGATTTGAAGAAAATGGAGGATGGTATATTGGTTACTGATTTTTTAAATAATGATTGGGATGTTAATTGCATAGGATGTTGTATTGCGAATGGGTCAATGGAAGTACCAGGTGGCATAATTTATAAGACAAAAAATTTTTATTTACATCAAGATCCTGAAATCCCAATTGAAGGTTTTATGATTATAACAGCTAGAAAGCATATAAGCTCTATAAGTGAATTGGATATTGATGAAATGTTGGAGTTAGCAGAGCTTGTATATAAAGCACGAAACATCGTAAAAAAAATTGGAAACATAAACGAAGTCACTATAATACAGGAAGAACGCTCACAACATCTTCATATATGGTTATTTCCAAGATGCAGCTGGATGGAGAATAGTTTTGAAAATTCTGTAGCTTCAATTAGAGATATAACAAAATACGCAAAAGAAGAATTAAAAAAAGATGAACAGATTGATAAAATATTAAAGTTAGTTGGTTTGATGAGAAAAGAATTTAATTATAATCGGTGGATCAAGAAAATGTAATTGCTAGATTTACAAATTGTAAAGATATTTCATAAGTGGAAGGTGATAATAATGGCTATTTTAATTGGTGGGGTTAGTTGTACAGGAAAAACAGTCATGGCTCAAAAATTACTTGAAAAGTATAGGATCCCATATTTGTCCATAGACCATGTAAAAATGGGATTGATTCGTGGAAGTAAATATTGCGATTTTTCAGCGACTGACAGTGATGATGAAATTTCAAATAAACTGTGGCCAATAGTAAGGGGCATTATAATGACTAATATTGAGAATGGACAACACATCATTATTGAAGGGTGCTATTTACCGCCTAAGCATATTAAGGATTTTGAACCTGAATATTTAGAACAGATAGTTGCTCTATATATAGGCTTTTCAAAGGATTATCTTAAGAAGCATTTTGATTCAGGAATTGTTGGGCATAGAAGTGAGATAGAACAAAAAGACTATGATGATTATATGAACCGAGATAATTTTATAAAACTACATTCTCAAAGCAAAGAAATCTGCAAGAAAAATAATATGAAGTTTTTTGAAATCAATGATGATTACGTAGGAGAAATGAACAATGTATATAAGTGGATTGATGAACAAGTAGAAGGAAAGCGTCAGTCATAATAGTCTAATTGAAACATAATAAAATTAAGCATATGGCTCACCATATGCTTATATTATTAGCAACTGAAAGGTTTAATTATTTTTCAATAACCATTTTATTAATTTAAGATGGTTTATTTTTATGCTACTTAGAGTTAAATAGTGCAGAGTTATAAATGTTTGTTTTAACATAAATTGAATGGTACAATTTGTATATGGACAATGTGTAAATGTAAGATATTACGTAATAAGTTATACTGGGGAGGATTTGTAGATGGAACAAGAACATATATCAGTGAAAAAAATGTGGGAAGATTATTTAACTTCCATAGGTGAGAGTATTATTAGTACTAATAAAAATTATGCTTCATGGTACTTCTGTGATAATGAAAAAAGTGCCAATAATTTAGCTAAATTAGTTAGAGAAGGAATCAAAAGAGGAACAAGTTCCCTTCATCACTTGTATGAGGTAGATAATGAAGAACTACCTATGGCAGATGATTATAGTGTTATTACAGATTGGAATGGAATTGCTCAATGTATTATAAAAACTGAAAAAGTAACAATACTTCCTTTTAAAGATGTAAATGAAGAACATGCAAAAAAAGAAGGTGAAGGTGATAAATCTTTGAAATATTAGAAAAAAGTACATATGGATTTTTTTACAAGAGAATTAGAAGTGTTGAAAATGGAATTTTCACAAGATATGTTGGTAGTATTTGAGGAATTTCAAGTGGTATATAAGTAATAAATTCTTGGAGTAGTGATGATAATGAAGGAGTGTGCTTAATGGATTGTGGATTTGAAAATGAAAATGGATGGTTCCGTTATCGGGCTGCAGCAATAATTATTGAGGATGGGTGTGTACTTTTCGCAAAAAATGAAGTAGATTCCTATTATTATTCTGTAGGTGGTGGAGTGCATTTAGGAGAAAAAGCAGAAGATGCAGTTAAGCGAGAAGTGTTAGAAGAAACTGGAATTGCATATGATGTTGACAGACTGGCGTTTATTCATGAGAATTTTTTTGAGGGTACAGGTTCTTTAGGTGGTTTGAAGTGCCATGAAATCTCATTTTATTTTCTCATGAAACCGAGAGGAACAAAAAAGCTTAATAGTAACAGTTACTCACAAGGTGTCCGTGAATATATGCACTTTTTACCAATTGATAATTTAAAAGATTATGTTGCATATCCAAGCTTTTTTGCAGATAAGCTTCTAAATTTAAATAATGACGTTGAGCATATTATCACTTGTGAATAGTGAGAATAGTGTAAAATTAAGCCACAATATTCTCTTATAGGTTGCAGCAGCAACAAAACCGAATAATTTATCAAATATCGTATTATTCAGAAAAATCATAAATAGACAGCCTAGTAAATAGGCTGTCTTATACCTTAGGATATGTATAGAAATTATAAGCACAATTTGTTTTATTTCAGCTACTATGGAATTATTTTACTAAGGTAAAATCAAATTCCTTTACACCTTCAATAGAATTTACAATTTTGTCGTAGCCAAGGTCTTCTAGTTGTTTAGCAACTGCAGCACTTTTAGTACCAGTATTGCAGTATAAAGCAATAGTCTTATCATTAGGTAGCTTGTCTAAGTTATCTTCAACTGCATTAAAAGGTACGTTTATAGCTCCTTCAATGGTTCCTTCTTCTTTAACTTGAGATTCTTCTCTAACATCAACTAATACTATTTCTTGTCCTACAAAAGAGTAACATTTTAATTATTTTATTTCAATTTGTATGTAAAATTTAAATAGATAGAGATGAAACCTATTTAAAAATATAATAATACTAATTATCTGGGTGGTGACTGTGGAGTATTAGATATAAAAACAAAAGAATTAATTATTTAAAAGAGGAGATACTCGATTTTAGTAAGAGTTCTCCTTTTTTTACTTATTCAATTATTTCATCTGTATTTACTAATGTAATCTTTTAATGATCAATAGAAAGAATGCTATCTATTTTTACCTGTGTAGGATAAGTAATAATAGAGGTATCTCCAATAATGAAACCATGCATGAATGGAGGACGAGGCATATCCTTTGGAGGCATAGGTTTAACTGATTTAATATAATTTTCTACTACAGGTGGCACCATATCTTTTCTTGTTAATAGAAGAGGAGTATGCTTGCCCATATGAGCAAATAAAGCACCAGCTATAGTTTCCATAGGATGATCCTGTGAATTAAAGGTAAAAGCATGCCCTTCTCTACAATTTTTTCCCCAGCCAAATTCAGTGTCATGGTCTTTATACTTAGCAAAATTTACAGCTATGTCATAAGGAGTTTCTCCATCAATTCTAGCCAAGTGTTTAACATTTGGTAATCGAGATAAAGAATTTTCAACATTCTTTGATATAGTCTTAGTTGAACCTATGATATATACATTGATATTCTCCATTTTTTTTATAGCACCTAAAGTACAGTTTGGAATACTATTGCTTTGTACGTATAATATAGGATCGCCATGATGTGCAGACCAATAGCAACTCATAATACCTTCTGTATAGGTTTCTCCTGACATTATAAGGATATTTTCGAAATTATTCCTTATGGAAGGTGTCTTGCAGGCAGTTTCAAAGTGATTATTCCCAGTTATATGAGATGTTCTATAGCCGTAGTTATTTAGCTCTAAAGCTACATTTCTTGATATATTACCAAATAATATTACTTGGATTCCATTAAAGCCTTTTGGGGACAATCTTTTAATTTCCCTTAAAGTTTCTTTGCTTAGCCTATTACCTTCAGTATATAAAATAGAAGCATTGATAGGAAAGTGAATCAATGGCGTTGCCGCAATTCCATCAAAAACCTTATTTTTGTTTACGAGTATAACAGCATTAGGCTTCATATGAGTAAAACCTATTCTGGAAACTTGAACAGCAGTATCTACAGGGGTGTCTGCACATATTCTAGTAGTGTTTAATGTTAGTGGACAGTTATCCAAGTGATGGTCCATATTATATATCTCCTTTATATAAAAACTATTCATAAATAATATATGATTCATATGTGCCTTTGGTTATCTAGTTTTTTTAAACTAATTCCTTATTATGCAAGCACATCATTTCAACCTCTCCATATATAAACCATTAATATAAATTAAATTAATCAGCAAATAAAGATTGTACTAAAATTATAGAAAAAATATAGAGAAGTAATATATTATTCATATTTTTATATAAACCTAAATCGATTTATTAAAACACGTTTTAAAGCCTGGGTTTTAATTACGATCTAGTAGTTTGAATAATTTTCAGTTTTTTGTATCATCATATAAACAACAGAGGTGATTAGGTTGAATGATAGAAATGTAAATGGTAAAAGATTAAACTTGCTTCTTTTCAGTGGAGAATATGATAAGGCATTAGCAGCATTAACTATTGCAAATGCTGCAAGAGAAATTGATGTTGAGGTAACTATATTTTGTGCTTTTTGGGGACTGTTCATTTTAAGAGACCCTGAAAAAATGACATTAGAAGATAAGACAGTGTATGAGAAAATGTTTAGTACAATGACTCCTAAGGGACCAGAGGAACTCCCTTTATCAAAAATGAATATGGCTGGTATAGGCAAGGCAATGCTTGAGGAAATGATGGAAAATGCAGAAGCTCCAAGACTTATAGATTTTTTGAAAGGAGCAAGAAAAAAAGGAGTTAAATTCTACGGATGCAAAATGTCTGTAGAAGTTATGGGGTTTAAACAAGAAGAGTTTATTCCAGAATTTGAAATTATTACTGCTGCGGACTATCTAAAGGATGCATTAAGGTCAGATATGCAACTCTTTGTGTAAAGAATACCATAAGGATTTTACACGTAGTTTTTAATCCACCTATTCCATATGCCTTACAATAAACAGTTTTGTTATATAAACTGTCTACTATAAGTGGATCATATCAATTAACTGGACAGAAAAAATGCAAGGGTTGATAAATCAACATTTCAGATGTTGCAGTAAAACTTGATACTTTGAAAGGACTAAGTAGTGAGGCCAAAGAAGAAGTGATTGAGGAACTGAGAAGTTTATCACCTAAGGTATATAGCTTTGAGGATGTAAAAAATTATACCACAAAATTTGAGTTTGATAAGGAGAGCAGACTTGGAAGAGCTATTGTTGGATGTCCATTAGTAATACATTTTAAATGTTGCCGTTACAAGAGCATAATATAGAATAGCTATCGTAGGTGACAAAGATTTATGGAAAGATATAAAAAATTTTGATGCTGCATTTAGAATATTGGATTCAAGGAGTAATAAATAAATATTATTAATACAATCACAATTGGTATAAAATACAACTACTAACATATAATTATAGCAAATAAAATTTAATAAAGGAGTGGGATTATTATGTCATCTAAATTTACTAGTTTAATACAAGCTGTAAGCATATTATTATTAGCTGCTGCAATATTAAAACTGGTCTCATGTATTTAGAGAATGGTTATTTATCTTTAGGAAAGATTTCGAGTTGCTTTCTTAAGGGAATAGACAGAAAGACATAATAATAAATCAAATTATAATATATTCAAGTAGAATTATAATTTGTATCCCTTGAAAAATAGAAAGAATGGGTAGATCTTTAAATAAATAGATCTACTCATTCTTGTTTTAAAAAGTAGTATTAGTATATTATTATGGACACAAGTTTAATTAAACTGTTAAAATATAGTTAAGTAAAAGACTGAAAAATGTTCTTGATACCATAGATTAAAGAATGGAGGTGCGACTATGCCTTTTGAGATTGTAAGAAATGATATAACGAAGATGAAGGTGGATGCCATTGTGAATTCGGCCAATCCCCATATATTCATCGGTGACGGTGTTGATGGTGCTATCCACGCAGCTGCAGGTCCTAAACTTTTTGAGGTAAGAAAGTTAATCGGTGATATTTCCGTTGGCTCCGCTGTTGCTACTCAGGCTTTTAAATTGAATGCAAAGTATGTAATCCACACCGTCGGCCCTATATGGCGCGGAGGGACAGAACACGAAATT
>DAMAVY010000148.1:0-7377 GCA_032077725.1 Clostridium sp.
GCTCTACTACTAGATTACCTTGTGAATCTATAAAACCATATAATCCCCTAAGCTTTACTGATGCAAGTCCATTATTAAATTCAAAGGCATCTTCATATCCACTATTATCGCAGCCTATTAGAAGGATAATGCAAGCCAATAATGTTATTACTAGAAATATTTTCTTCAAAACTTTCATAAAGCCTCACACACACCTTTCTATAATAAATATAATTTATTAGAATTATTAATTGGATTCAGCTCTCTTTATTCTGTTTCTACATTTGAAAATTAGAGCTTATTTCCATCCGCATCAATATAAAACCACTTATCTTCTATGCGAGCAGCATAAGGGGCTACTGGCCCCAATTTTATTTCATCATATATAAGTTCTGAAGTTTTATTGGTAGACCCATTGTAAATGCCCCATTTCCCAGCTTTGCTTATCATATACATTTTTTTGTTTTCATAAGAATATAGGTTTTCACTTATAATATAATAATATGGGTTTTGATCTACATTATTAGAATATGTATTTGGATTTATTTTATCATATTCACATTTTAATATTAGTCTTTGATTTTTATCTATAATTCCACATTTCCCGTTGAGTTTTACCATGAATGTATTTTCACTGCAGGGATATAACTCGTCATAAATAGGTGGAATTATCTCCATACCGGTTATTGATACAGCTCCACATTTGCTGTTTTTACTTACCTGAGCAATATCACCCATTAAAGGGAATATTTCATCATAATCTGTATCGAATATAATTTGTCCAGACTTGTTTATAAAGCCATGCTTTAATTCTCCTTGTTCATTTTCATAGGAGGCAGAAATAACATCACTACAGGGATCAAAGTTTATATTTTCAAATTTAGGTTCACAAATTAATTCTCCTTTAGTATTTATAAGACCCATTTTATTATCAATAGAAACTATAGTTAAATCTCCATAGTTGAAATTTCTGGCATTTTCATAAATGAGAGGAAGGATAATTTCATTTTCCTCATTTATATAACCAGCTTTCCCATTTAACAACACGCAAGCTAAACCATTTGAGAAGGCAAATGGACTTTCATAAATAGGTGGAATAACTATTTCATCACTTTCATTAATAGCTCCATATTTATTATCAGTGAAAATACAAGCTAGTCCTTCTTGAAAGTTCAATTCTTGAGAGTATTTGGGTTCTACTATTTTCTTTGTATCTAAGTTTACATAACCATATTTACCATCAAGTTCTATACATACAATCTTTTCATTAGTGTCACAAAACCAAGTGTATACTCTAGTATATGCTGGTTCTAGCTTAAAGCCAGTATCTAGGTCTATAAGTCCTTGCATATTATTTTCTGTTATTATTGCCATTTCTTTTTCACTTAAATTACTGTAAATTTGTATAACTTCACTGGATATAAAATCTACAATAACTTCGCCTGCTAAATTTATACAACCATATTTATCATTTTTTTTAACAGATATCATATCTTTAGATACTTGAATAGCTTCTGTGTATTCGAAGGGAATTACAACTTTATTATTTTTATCAATAGCTCCATAAAGACCATCTTTCTTTACTAATGCTATACCATTAAGGAAATAGCTACCTTCTTCGTAGGCAGGCTCTACTACTAGATTACCTTGTGAATCTATAAAACCATATAATCCCCTAAGCTTAACTGATGCAAGTCCATCATTAAATTCAAAGGCATCTTCATATCCACTATTATCGCAAGCTGTCATTAGAATAAGGGAAAGGAACAATGTTATTATTAAAAAGATTTTATTATAAACTTTCATATATTTTTAATGCTACCCCCTAGAAAAAAATATTATTTATTATATTTTAACATTATTTATGGTAAAATACATATTTTAAAAAAATAATAAATAAATGTAAGAGAAATGCGTATAAAAAAGTTTAATTGAAAAATTAAAAAAAGCTGTGCATAATGAAAAATTCATTATGCACAGCTTTTTATATATTATATTATTTTCTTTTATTTGAGATCTCAATGTTAACTTTTCTCTTACCAAACATTTGACCTTTAGAGTTCTTTAAGATTACATCTACTAGGTGTGTAGGTACATCTACAAAGGCAAATTTGTCAAGAACGTCGATTCTTCCAATTTCTTTACCTTTAACTCCTGCTGTATGATCTAAGAATTCAATGATGTCCTTAGTTCCAGCTTTATCAAGTTTACCAACAGATAAGAATAATCTAGTTGTTTCATCAACTTGAACAGTTTCTTCAGAATAGTTACTATTTAATTCTCTATCAAACATAAGTTTAAGTAAAGAAGCAGTAACATCTTCAGCACCATATTCGCTTATTAATTCTTTAGCCATAGGTAAGAATGTGTTATATGAATCTTCTTGTAGCACATTTGCTATGTTTTCAATAAGACTTCCTGATTTAGCTGAGAATATGTCAGCTAATGTTGGAATTTCTTTTTTAACAATTTTAGCCTTAGTATGGTTTTCAATTTGTCTTATAAAAGATACTTCTTTTCTTGTAGCGAAGCTATAAGCTATTCCTTCTTTGTTGGCTCTACCTGTTCTTCCGATTCTGTGAACATAAGATTCTATATCTTGTGGTAAGTCATAGTTAATAACATGAGTAATATCGTCAACGTCTATTCCACGAGCAGCAACATCAGTAGCTACTAGGAAGTGTAATTGACCGTTTTTAAACTTAGCTAAAGTATTCATTCTTTGACTTTGTTTCATGTCTCCATGCATACCTTCAACACTATAGCCTTTACTATGTAAAGCATCAACTAGCTCATCAACACCTTTTTTAGTTTTACAGAACAATATTGTTGTAGTTGGATTATCTACGTCTAAAATTCTACAAAGTGAATCAAATTTATTAGATGGGCTAACTAAAAAGTATGATTGATGTATCTTAGAAACAGTCATAGATTTTTTAGCTATTACGATGTGCTGAGTATCTGGTTTCATGTATTTTTTAGATAGGGTTTTTATTTGCCTTGGCATAGTAGCTGAGAATAAAAGTGTTTGTCTTTCTTCATTTAAATTAGAAAGTATACTTTCAATATCTTCTATGAAGCCCATGTTTAGCATTTCGTCTGCTTCATCTAAAACTAAAAATTTAACATTTTGTAGTTTTAGTGTTCTTCTATTTATATGGTCTAGTATTCTACCAGGAGTTCCTACAACTATATCTACACCTTTTTTTAGTGCAGCAAGCTGTCTATCAAAGGATTGACCACCATATATTGGAAGAATCTTATACTTTTCATACTTACATAATTTTAAAAGTTCTTCGCTAACTTGGCAAGCTAACTCTCTTGTAGGTGCTAGTATCAGTGTTTGGATAGCTCCACCTTTAGGTCCCATATTACTAAGAATTGGTGCTCCAAATGCAAGAGTTTTACCTGTTCCTGTCTGCGCTTGACCTATTATATCGAAACCCTGTAAACTTACCGGTATGCTTTTTTCTTGTATATCACTAGGATTCTCAAAGTTTAAGTCAGTTATAGATCTTAAAATTGAATCCTTAAGTCCAAGTTCATCAAATTTTATTTTTACCATTCATATTCCTCTTCTCTTTCTTCATTAAATACATCTAATAGTACCATAGTATATAAATAATAGCAAATATAAACGTTAAAATTTTATTTTTATATTATTTATATGCAAAAAAACATTTGTGTGGAAATATAAAACTCTATTACATTTTGTTAAAATCATATATTATAGTATGTGTAGATATTTATATAATTATAGTATGTACAGATTTTGATATAATTATATGGAGAGACTTAAAAATTAAGGAGAATATATGAGTAAAAATTTATTTGATACAGTAAAAACATATTTAGATAATGGGCTTCAATTAATTACCATAAAGAAACCAACTGAAATTGCATCACTAAATATAGGGGTTCAAGTTGGAGCAGCTTGTGAAGAAAAGAATAACAGAGGTATTTCACACTTCATAGAGCATATGGTTTTTAAAGGTACTATAAATAGAAGTAATGAAAAATTAAATAGTGATTTAGAAAATCTAGGTGGAGATTATAATGCATATACAGATTATACAGCAACTGTTTATAATACTACTACGTTAAAAGAAGAACTGGAGGATAGTGTAGATTTACTTAGCGATTTAATTAGATATCCAACTTTTCTTGAGGAACACATAGAAAAGGAAAGAGGCGTTATTCTTGCAGAGCTAAGAAGTGGAAAGGATGATATAGAAGATTTGTCCTTTCAGAAAATTAATGATATGGCATTTACACATAGTCCGTTAAAAGTTGATGTTATAGGGAAGGAATCTATAGTACGAGGAATAAATAGAGAAGATTTGGTGGAATATTATAATAAGCATTATGCACCAAATAATACAGTTATATCCGTGGTATCCTCCTATGAACATGAGTATGTGATTGCTCTTATAAAAAAGCACTTCGATAGTTGGACAAAAAAAACTGTTAATATACCATCCATAGACTTCGAACAAAATAAGGAAAAACACAAAACTACCCACAGAGATAATATGGAACAGAGTACTGTAATATATCTTTATACATTTAAGGATTTAACAGAGAAGGAAGAATTAGCACTGAGAGTACTAAATCATAAGTTTGGTGAAAGTTCAAACTCTATATTGTTTAGAGAACTTAGAGAAGATAGAGGACTTGCTTATGATATATATACAAGCCTAGATTTAACATATAACTTAAAAACTTTATATATATATGCAGCGGTATCACCTGAAGATGTAGATGCAACTATAAAAACTATTAATAGTTGTATAGAAAGAATCAAAAAGGAAATAATTGTATTTGATGGTAATACTATAAATTTAATGAAAAAGATATTTAAAACGGCAATAGCATCAACTTTAGAAGATTCAACAGATTTAGGAAATTATGTGCTTCATCAAGCTATGGAAAATGAAGAACTATATCAATTCTCAGATGATATGAAAAATTTAAATGATATAGTAGCACAAGATTTATATGAGGTTGCTAGAAAAATCTTAAATAAGCCTACAATTCATGTGCTTTTGTGTGATAAAGAAGAAAATTAAATTGGTTATGATGGGAATGAAGAATGATGAGCAAAATAATTACAAAGATAGAAGCTCAAAAGAAAAAAGAAAATAGAGTAAATATTTTTATAGACGGAGAATTTTCTTTTGGATGTAGCAGCGAATTAATATATTATCATAATTTAACTAAGGGAAAGGTAATAAATTCTGAAGAATTACAAGAAGTAATAAATGAAGATAATTACCTAACTGGAAAGACAAAGGCATTAAAATATATTGAAAGTTCTCTAAAAAGTGAGTTTCAGGTAAGAGAGAATTTAGAAAAGAAAGAATATGATGAAGTTACTATAAATAGAGTTATAACTTTTTTGAAGGATTATAAATTTATTGATGATGAATATTATGCTAAGGCTTTTGTAAAACAAAATATTAAAACTCAAGGTAAAAACAATATTAAATTTAAACTTATAAAGCGTGGAATACCAGAGGATATTATTTTAGAAACTTTAGATTGCATTTCTACGGATGAGGAAGAAATCATAGCAGTTAAAATAGCAGAAAAAAAAGCTAAGTTATTATGCAAGAATGAAACTAATATAAATAAAGTAAAGACAAAGCTCAATACATTTTTAATTTCTAAAGGATACAATTTTGATACTATAAAATCTGTTCTCAATAAGATAGAACTAAACATAAATGAAGAGTGTGATGAAGAAACACAAGCTAGTCCATCAATCTATAATGATGGGGTTGAGGATAGTATAAATAATGAAGATGACTCTTCTGCAATTAACATAGAGCTTAAAAGGGAAACGCTTCTAAATATTGCAGAAAAAAGATATGATAGACTTGTTAAATCTGAAAAAGATGGGTTTAAAGTTAAGAAAAAACTACAGGATTTTCTTTTAAGAAAGGGATATAGCTATAGTGATATAAAGTCAGTTGTCAATGCCATCATAAGTGGTGATGAATATAATTATTAGAGGAGGAAAGAAAGTGAAATTTTTAGAAGGACATAACATAAATATTGTAACACTAATTTTGGCTATTGCTTTTATTTATCCTATTATTTTTGGATTTATATTTAAGCTAAAGAGTAAAAGTATGGTAGTTACTATTAAAGGTGTTTTAACTTCTATAGCCATGGTATGTTCAATAATTTTAACCATAATTGTAGTTAGGGATGTATTTACTTTAGATAAATATGGATTAGTTCATTATATATCATCTAAAATATCACCGTACTTTGCAATTCTTATTACTGAATCTATGCTATTCAAAGGGATTATATTATTAGTTGTTTTTTTGCTAATTTACCAGATATTTAAGCTTATTATAGAGTTTTTAAATAAGTTGATTTTATATCCAGCATCCGACGCAATTGATAGAGGGGTAAAACAAGCTGGAGGAGTAATGAGAGCTTTTTTAGGGGCTTTATTCCAAATTCCAAAAGCTATATGCAATGTAATAATAGTCACTGCACTACTTAGCTATGCATCATTATTTTTAAAGAATGATGTATTAAATAACAAATTAAGTGACTCAAATATTTATAGCTATATGAATAAGTCTATTATAGAACCTATTATTAAGTCTGAAGTTGCAAAGAATTTCCCGGGGATTCTAGAAAATTCATTTAGAGTAGTAGATAGTGAAAATAATACTATAGACACTGTAAATGGCTATGTGCAAGGTATTGTACTATATAATGGTGTAACTTTAGATAATGGTGTTAAGTCAAATGAAGCAATTGATAGTGCAGCCTTAAGTATAACTAATGGATATACTAGCAGTTATGATAAATCTAGGGCTATATATGAATGGATTGGAAAAAATATAACATATGATGATAACAAAGCTAGTGAAGTAATGAAAAGTGAAATACCACTTGGAATAACTTCGGGTGCTATAAATACTTTTAATTCACGTAGAGGTGTTTGTTTCGATTATGCATGCCTCTACACTTCTATGTGTAGAGCAAATGGCATACCTGTTAGACTTATCGTTGGAGAAGGATTCAATGGAATGTCATGGGTTAGTCATTCTTGGAATGAAGTATATATAGAAGAAGATGATCGGTGGATAAATGTTGACTCAACCTTCTACAATGCAGGAGATTACTTTGATAATGCAACCTTTGATTCAGAACATAGAGGTAGAAAGATTGCCGGAGAATTTAAGTGAATTGAGAGTTGGAAGTTGAGAGTTGAGAGTTGAGAGTTGAGAGTTGAGAGTTGATTTTGTGAGCAAAGCTCACAAAATCAACTGTAATTATATAATAAAAAGATTTTCAGCTATGCTGAAAATCTTTTTATTGTCCATTGTCCATTGTCCATTGTCCATTGTCCATTGTCCATTGTCCATTGTC
>DAMAVY010000149.1:0-7370 GCA_032077725.1 Clostridium sp.
GAATATGGACAAAGTGAATTGCGCATAGCTAAAGAGTCATATTCATAGAAACCTAAGAAATACTGGCATAATATTCGGCTAATTCTAGTATGGGTATATCTTTTACTCTTTATCATAGAGATGCACTCTTCATAGTTTTGAGAGGTTTCCAAAGCTTTTAGTATTCTGTTATGTAAACCTTCAGATGCATCAGGAATAAGTTCAAAATAATTTTTAGAACTAACCATGGCTTTATATTTCACATGAGGATATATCATATAGTCAAAAGGAAAGTTATAATTAGCTCTTTTTAAGTTTTCAAAATCCTCATAAACATTTTTGGGCACATGTGTTTTTAGAGTGCCCAGGGAATTACCAAATTTGAAAATTTCTCTTATGGAAGTAGCACTTGAAAATATATTATTGAGATTAGTGCTGTTATAAGCTCCCCCCTCTCTCTTTAAGGTGTAAGGAAGAATGGAACTTTGAAGTCTTTTTAAACTTTTTATATATTCTATACCAAGGATATTATTTGAAGAGTTTAATTCCCTCAATAAAAAATCCTTGTCATAACTAGTCTTATCTTTTAAATAGTGAATTAAAGCAGAAGATCGTGCTTTAGGAAAAGTCAGTCCTTCATCAAGTCCATTTTTTAAAAATCTTTGAAATTCTACGGGTTCATCTATAAGGGTTGTAGACACATCATTAATAAAATCAATGTCTCCTACCTCACTTCCAAAGCAAATTGAATCAACTATTCCCAAACTATTCAGAAGGCTTACAGCACCATAAGCGAAAAATTCTGCAGAGGAGAGGCTATAAACGGCTGGAAGTTCTAAGATGATATCAACACCATTTTCTAGTGCCATTTTAGTTTTCACCCATTTATCAACAATGGAAGGTATCCCTCTTTGATTAAAGTTACCACTCATAACTCCAATGATAATATCACTATTTGTTAATTCTTTAGTTTTATTTATATGAAAAAGATGGCCATTATGGAAAGGATTATACTCTACGATAATGCCAGATACTTTCAAGAAATTCACCTCCGTATTTAGATAAACTTAAATTGTAACAGAATATTATATATTGTGATAGCAACTATTATATACTAAATGAAAAAAATTCACTATAAAGGTTGAAAAATATATGTGAAAAGGCGTATATTAATAGGGGATATTTACAATTTTTTCACTGAAAGGAGCAATATAAAATGAGTTTTACACAAAAAGTATGGGGATTAGCACAACAAAATGTGAAAACAATAGTTCTACCAGAAGGAGAAGAGGAAAGAAATCTAAAGGCTTCAGAAATTATTCATAAAAACAAAATTGCTAATGTGATTTTAGTTGGTAATGAAGCTAAAATAAAAGAAAACGCTAAGAATTTTGGAGTAAATGTTGAGGGAATTAAGATTATAGATCCAGAAGTATCACCTAAAACAGCAGAGTATGCAAAAGCTTTCTATGAACTTAGAAAAAACAAAGGGGTTACAGAGGAAAAAGCATTACAAACAGTTAAAGACCCAGTTTATTTTGGCACTATGATGGTTAAATTAGAAGAGGCTGATGGTTTAGTATCTGGAGCTATACATAGCACTGGAGATTTATTAAGACCAGGTCTTCAAATTATAAAAACTGCTCCAGGAATAAAGGTTGTTTCAAGTTTCTTCGTTATGGAGGTGCCAAATTCACCATATGGAGATAATGGTACATTATTATTTGGTGATTGTGCAGTTAATCCAAACCCAACAGCAGAAGAACTTGCATCAATAGCTATTAGTACAGCAGAAAATGCTAAGGTACTATGTGGAATAGATCCAAAAGTTGCATTGTTATCATTTTCAACTATGGGAAGTGCTAAACATGAAAACGTAGATAAAGTTGTTTCTGCTACTAAAATTGCAAAAGAAGCTAGACCAGACCTAGAAATAGATGGAGAACTACAATTAGATGCTGCTATCGTAGGAAAAGTTGCTAGTCTTAAAGCTCCCAATAGTACAGTTGCAGGAAATGCAAATGTTCTAATTTTCCCAGATTTACAAGCAGGAAATATTGGATATAAATTAGTGCAAAGGTTTGCAGGAGCAGAAGCTATAGGACCAGTATGTCAAGGTTTTGCAAAACCAATAAATGACCTTTCAAGAGGATGTAGTGTAGATGATATAGTAAATGTTGTAGCAATTACATCTGTTCAAGCACAAAATTTAAACAAATAATAGCAAATAACAAGTATAATTGTTGATTTAGATACAAAGATATGATAACCTAAATAAATGGTATATAACAAAGGATTGGGAGGCTATAAAATGAAAGTATTAGTAATTAACTGTGGAAGTTCTTCATTAAAATATCAATTAATTAACATGGAAAATGAAGAAAGCTTAGCACAAGGATTGGTAGAAAGAATAGGAATTGAAGGGTCAATATTAACTCAAAAAGTTCCAGGAAAAGATAAATATATAATAGAACAACCAATGAAAGATCATAAAGATGCTATAAAACTTGTTTTAGATGCATTAGTTGATGGTACTCATGGAGTTATTGCTTCTATGGATGAGATATCTGCAGTAGGACACAGAGTTGTTCACGGTGGAGAAAAATATTCAGAATCAGTAGTAATTAATGATTCAGTTATGGCTAGCTTAGAAGAGTGTGTAAAACTTGCACCATTACATAATCCAGCAAACATTATTGGAATTAACGCTTGTAAGAGCTTAATGCCATCTACTCCAATGGTTGCAGTATTTGATACAGCATTCCATCAAACAATGCCACAAAAGGCTTATATGTATGCACTTCCATATGAATTATACACTGAGCATGGTATAAGAAAATATGGTTTCCACGGTACATCTCATAGATATGTATCAGCAGAATGTGCTAAGATGCTAGGAAAAGATATTAAAGACGTTAAGGTAATTACTTGCCACCTTGGAAATGGAGCTAGTTTAGCTGCTATAAAAGATGGTCATTGTGTAGATACAAGCATGGGATTCACTCCACTTGCAGGAATAGTAATGGGAACTAGATGTGGAGATATTGATCCAGCTATAGTTACATACCTTATGAATGAATGTAACATGTCAGCTAAAGAAGTTGACAACATAATGAATAAAAAATCTGGTGTTTATGGATTATCAGGAGTAAGTAGTGATTTTAGAGACATTGAAGCTGCAATAAAATCAGGAAATGAGAGAGCGAAACTTTCATTAGATGTTTATCACTACAGAGTAAGACAAATGATAGGTGCTTATGCAGCAGCTATGGGCGGAGTAGATGCAATAGTATTTACAGCTGGTCTTGGAGAAAATGGAATTGAAGATAGAGCTGAAATCTGTAATGGCCTAGAATTCTTAGGAATTGAAATTGATGATGCTAAAAACAATGTAAGAGGAAAATCAACAGAAATTAGTAAAGATGGAGCTAAGGTAAAGGCTTTTGTTATTCCTACAAATGAAGAGTTAGTTATAGCAAGAGATACTAAAGAGCTTACTTCAAAATAATCTTAAAATACAATAAATGTAAATGTTTCAATGTTTCGTCTTAAGGAAAAAATATACATGTGTAAATTGCCTTGACTTTTATCGGTATAATTTATATAATAACTTGTGTTTGAATAATACATTTAATTATCTTAAGGAGGGACGTTGGAGCTTTACTCAAGCTATGCATTTTGCATTATATATAACTAGTTTTTAGTTATATGAGAAAAAACTAGTATGCCATGTTTTTTCAGAGTGTTATTATGATTATAGATTTAAGTGAAAAAAATGATAAAAGCTATGATAAGGAAAATGTCAATATAGAATTTAATAAAGATAGTTTTTCTTATAGTGGTGAAATAATAAAATACTCCAAACCGATTAAGTTTGATGGTTTTTTACGTCGCAAAAAAGGTGTTTTTGAACTGCTTGGAGATGTGAGAACGGAGTTATTCCTAAATTGCTCTAGATGTATGAAGGTTTTTCCTTATGAAGTTAATATTCATATCGAGGAAGAATTATCAAACACTGAAGATTGTGAGATTATCTCAATCAATACTGATAATATAGATGTTTATGAAATTATTGAAAACAGTATTATCCTTGAATTACCTGTTACAAGGTTATGCAAAGATGATTGCAAAGGCTTATGCCAGACTTGTGGAAAAGATTTAAATCTAGGACAATGTTCTTGTTCTGATTTTCATGTAGACCCTAGACTTGAAAAGCTATCACAAATGTTTTCTAACCATAAGGAGGTGTAATAATGGGAAATCCAGCTAGAAAATTTTCTAAAGGAAGAAGAGACAGAAGAAGAGCTCAAACTTTTAAACTTGGTTTACCAGGTATAGTAGAATGTCCTCAATGTCATGAAATGAAACTTGCTCACAGAGTTTGTAAGAACTGTGGTTACTACAAAAATAGAGAAGTTGTTTCAACTGAGGAATAAGAAGAAAGTCGTTAGACTTTCTTTTATTTTTTTGTAAAGTATTTTTTAGTGGAAATATTATAGAAAAAAATATATAATGTAGTTAAATATTTTTTTCTATAATGTTTCTTTATCTTTGAAATGTAGTTAAATATAGGTATAATTAATTATGGAAATAGGAGCTCTAACCTTATTTAAACATGAGGTTGGTATAAGGATTATAATTAAGATGGATGATGAGAGGGTTTAAAATGAAAGTTGTAGTAGATGGAATGGGTGGAGACAATTCTCCAAAAGCTATTGTTGAAGGCTGCGTTCTTGCACAGAAAGAGTATGATATTGATATAATAATAACAGGAAAAGAAGAACTAATTAAAAAAGAACTAGAGAAATATGAATATAATAGTGAAAAAATTACTGTGGTAGATGCTAGAGAAGTAATTTCAACCAATGAAACTCCTGTTAAAGCGTTGAAAACTAAGAAGGATTCATCCCTTGTTAAAGCGTTGGAACTAGTAAAAAATAAGGATGCAGATGCAATTGTGTCTGCAGGAAGCACTGGAGCGTTTTTAGCTGGATGTACCTTAATTGTAAAGAGAATTAAGGGAGTAAGTAGACCAGCCCTTGCACCAGTATTACCAGGAAAGACTGGACCATTTATGATAGTGGATGTAGGAGCTAATGCAGATTGTAAGCCACATTATTTAGCTCAATTTGCAAAGATGGGAAAAGTATATTTTGAGAATGTGTTAAATGTAAACAATCCTACAGTGGGGCTAATAAATATTGGTTCAGAGGAAGAAAAGGGTAATGAATTAACTAAAGAAGCACATCAACTATTAAAAAAAGAAAATATAAATTTTATAGGAAATGTAGAACCAAGGGAAATTCCAAAGGGTGAAGTTAATGTACTTGTGTGTGATGGTTTTGTTGGTAATACAGCCATTAAGATGTATGAAGGAGTAGCAGAAACTATTTTAAGTGAATTAAAGACTGAAATAATGAGTTCTACAATTACTAAAATTGGCGGATTTTTATTAAAACCAGTTTTTAAGAAATTTAAAAAACACTATGATTATAAAGAATATGGTGGAGCAGCTTTCTTAGGTGTTAATGGAATATGCATTAAAGCACATGGTAGCTCAGATGGAAGAGCAATAAAAAATGCCATTAAACTAGCTAAAAATTATTATGATGCTAATATATTGGATAAATTTAAAAATGCTTTCCAAGTTGAAAGTGAAAGTTCAGATATAAGTGAATAAATTTCATTAAATTTAGTATATTATATTATGTATTTAAAAACATTGTTGATTATTATTCAATATGTTATTATGTATTTAAAATAATTGTTGATTATTATTCAATATGCTATTATATTAAATAGTGATATTGTATTAAAATATTAGGAGGTAATAATATGTTTGAAAAAGTAAGAGCAAAAATAGCTGAGCAACTAAGTATAGATGAGGATCAAATAACTATGGATGCAAGCTTCACTGATGATTTAGGAGCAGATTCATTAGATCTAGTTGAGCTTATCATGTCACTTGAAGAAGAGTTTGATATGGAAATTCCTGATGAAGATGCAGAAAAGATTGCTACTGTTAAAGATGTAGTTGACTATATAAAGTCAAGAGTAGAAGAATAATAAAGCAGGTTCCGTAGCGATGCGGAACCTTATTTTTAGATTTATTCTTGAATTTATAAGTGACACTCCAAATTTCACATTTGGGTAGTGGAACTTACTCCACCAAGCGTATGTGAGGCGGAGTTTCCATTAGGACAAAGAGAAAAGAGAAATCTCTGATTTAGCTATGCGAACTTACTCCACCAAGCGTATGCGAGGCGGAGTTTCCTCTAGAGCAGGGCGAGAAAAGAAATTTTACATTTGGGTAGACATCTGATAAATTGAAGAATAAACCTTTTATGAGAGAGGTAAAATAATGAAAATATTAAAAAACACAATTGCGGTAAGGGATAGATTAGAAATTAAATTTAAAAATTTAGAATTATTGCAAACAGCAATAACTCATAGTTCTTATGCAAACGAGAGAAATACGCCTTTTAATGAAAGATTAGAATTTTTAGGAGACACAGTATTAGAACTAATAATTTCTGACTATTTATTTGAAAATCATACTGAAGAAACTGAAGGGTATCTTACTAAAGTAAGATCTTTAATTGTATGTGAAAACTCACTGTTTGAGATAGCTAAATCTTGGAATTTGGGTAATTATTTATATATGAGTAAAGGCGAAGAAATAACTGGAGGAAGAACCAGAGTATCTATTTTAGCCGATGCTGTAGAAGCTATAATTGCTGCTATGTATTTAGATCAAGGGTTAGAAGTAGTTAGAAGCTTTGTCCTTGAAAATTTCAAAATTGTTATTGATAAAGCAGTAAAGAATCAAATAATTTTGGATTATAAAACTAAACTTCAGGAGATACTACAAAAAAATGGGGAGGTTGAGATTGCTTATAATCTTGTTAAATTTGAAGGACCTCCACATAGAAGAGAATTTTTTGTTGAAGCCTTGATTAATGGTGAGTCTAAAGGTGATGGTTCTGGATTCAGTAAAAAGGAAGCAGAACAAATGGCAGCCAAAAAAGCTTTAATTAATAGAGGTGACATTTGTGAGTAAGAATCATTATATAATACCAATATTTGTGCCTCACATTGGCTGTCCACACACTTGTGTCTTCTGCAATCAAGATAGTATTACAGGGGATGCTGGAATTCCAGGAAGCACTGGGCATGTAAATGGAGATTTTGTAGTGAAAACCATAGAAGAATATCTTGAGACTATAGATACCAGCAAGGCAGTAGTAGAGGTATCATTCTTCGGAGGAACCTTTACAGGAATTAACATGGATATTCAAAGAGAATTACTCAGAGTAGCTCAAAGTTATAAAAAAGACGGAAAGATTAACTTTATTAGATTATCTACAAGGCCAGATTATATAGATAATAAA